>JBKJWL010000085.1:0-9659 GCA_046716885.1 Thermoanaerobaculia bacterium
TGGGCTCTACCGGAGCACCCTGTTGGTCGGCTCATCAACCAGCACGAGTTTCGTCTTCGCGGGGCTCACGTGCGGCACCGTCTACGCGGTGGCCGTTGACGCGACCGACGGGTCACACAACCGGTCGTCCCGAAGCTCGCTGTTCCTGGAGACGGGAGCATGCCCGCCTGGAGGTGACACCATCGTGCCGTCTGTCCCGACGGCCCTCACGACGGCGAACGTGGCGCGGACGAGCTTCTCCCTCTCGTGGGCTCCTTCAACCGACAACGTCGGGGTCGCCGGCTACCGGCTCTACCGCGCCGGCTCCCTCGGAGGCACTACAACGGCGACGGATTACACCTTCAGCGGCCTCGGGTGCGGGACGAGCTACGTCGTCGCGGTGGAGGCGTTCGACGCCGCGGGGAACGCCTCGGGTCGTCCCTCCCTCACTGCCGCGACAAGTGCCTGTGCCGATACGCTGCCGCCCACCACGCCGACCGCCCTCACGGCTGTCGCCGGCTCCGGGCCAATCGTCTCCCACAGCTGGGGTGCCAGCTCCGACGACGTCGCCGTCACCGGCTACTCGGTCTACCGCGACGGGGTCAAGATCGCGGAGAGCTCGACGACGACGTTCGTCGACCTCTCGGTCGTCGCAGGCGCAACCTATGGCTACTCCGTGCGAGCGTTCGACGCCACCGGCAATGTCAGCGCCGAGTCCAACACGGTCAGTGTGAGCGTGCCGGCTGCTTCCTCCGAGTCAAGCCCAGTACTACCGCCGTTGCCGAGCGGGGGCTACCCGGACGCGAGCAACACAGGTGTCATCAACGAGGCTCTGCTGCGCCCGCAGGCGAACCCCGGCCAGGTCACCTACATCTCGACGCCGGGCGCGGTGATCGAGAACACGATCTTCGACCGTACCGTGATCGTGGAAGCAAACAACGTCACGTTCCGCAACTGCCGCTGGAAGTTCTCAACGGACTTCTACATGCTCCGCGTCTACGAGACATACGGCAACGTTCTTGTTGAGGACTCAGAGTTCGACGGGCAAGGCAGCATCCAGATCAACGCCGCTGTTGCTGGCCCCGGTTGGACGCTCCGCCGCGTAGACATCCAGGGCGTGGAGGATGCCGCGAAACTCCAGTACAACACGAACGTCTACGACTCCTATATTCATAACCTCTGGACGGGCGCGTTCGACCCGCACTTCGACGGCTTGCAGTCGCTCGGGGGAGCCAACAACATCATCAAGCACAACACGATCGATGTCGGTGTGGGGCCTGGCCGCAACGCAGCCGTCTTCCTGAAGACCGACTTTGGCCCGATCAGCAACGTCACGATCGAGGACAACCGTTTGCTCGGCGGCGGCTGGACGATCTACTCGGTCGACGCCGACAATGGGTCCGGGTCGCCCACGGACACCCGGATCATCAACAACAGGTTCGGTGACAACGCCTATGGGCCGATCACGTCGACCGGCACGGTCTTCCGTTCCGGCAACGTCTGGGACGCGACCGGCCAACCTATCCCTGGCGGGTGACGGATGGTCTACTGCGCCCAGGCGGAGCTCGGCTTCTCGTCGGTCGCTAGACGTGACGCTGTTTTCTCCGACCTTCAGGCATGGCTTGCCGGGAAGCCACGCTGGGGCGAGGACACTGTTTTCGCGGTCAGCGAGGTTCTGGTTGCGAGGCAGCCTCTAGGCCGAGGAATCATCGTGACCGTCCGGTTCGTCTCGCAGCACCTGAGCTTCGGGCAGGGACCCGATACGTCGCGGACAACGCAGAACGTGCGTGTGATCGGCGCTCACGTCGATGGAATCGAAGTGCGTGCCGCGAAGAACATCGAGGTCAGGGACTTTGAAGGCGGGCCTGTGATCATCTGCGCCGCGACCGGCTCACAGTTCGCTACTGCCCAGAAATGCGATCCGAACGGTCCCGAGTTCGAGGCGCAATTCGCGGGTCGCTGCTGTCCTTTCGGAGCTGGTGGCGGCAACGTGGACTGGGAAGGCACCCAAATTCCCAAGGTTTCGAACAATCTCGGCGGTTACCACCCTGTGAACGTGAGGTTCGAGAACGGCTGGGTGCATGATCTACAGACAAAGGATGCAGACCTTTGGCATACGGGCTGCGGAATCCTCCAGTTCTTCCGGGGCGCAGGGACGGGCGGCGATGCAGGCGGGAGTCATAACGTTGTCCTCGACAGGATCGTCTGCGAGCGGGCAACCGTGCAAGGTTTTTTCATCGAGGACGCCGACGGGATCACGATTCAGAACTCCGTCTCTTCCTGCCCCACCGAGCCGTACAACCAGGCCAGGCCCATCGGCCGTTGGGGCCAGTGTGTGATCACGCAACGGGGGATCGACATCAAGTCGGGTACTTCTGGCTGGACACCGACAAACATTCTGTGGCGCTACAACGCGGTCGAGGCACGCGCGAACAGCACCTACTCCAACGTGCGGGTGATCGGCAACATCTACAGGGATGAATCCGCCTGCGACGCGTCGAAGAGTGGAGTCACATGGACACGCAACGTCGCCTACGGGTCGAACTCGGGTTTTCTCTGCGGGACGAACTCACTCCATGTGGGTTCCACGGCCCCGTGGGAGGACACCGACTACGGGGACGTCCCGTCAACCAGCACGCTTATCAACTTCCGGCTCACGGCGGGCACAAAGCCTTTCGAAAATTGGATCAGCGAAACGGCCCCCGACTACTCCGTCGCGGTCGACGCCTCCGGTACGTTGCGCAGGACACCGCGCACAGCGGGGCCCCACCAGCGCTAGCCGGCCGGGTGGACGAGCGATAATCATAAGGTACCCGACCCACGTTTCGCAGAACCCCGTTAGGGCCGAACAGCGCCGAGCGCGTTGTATCTGGTCGCGCTCGCGGCGAGGCGCTCGGGCTCACGCCCGTGGCCGGTGGGCTATGAGGTTCGCGCTCGTCGGGCTTGCCGCGCTCGTTCCGCCACTGGCCACGGGAGGCGTTGTCGGTGACTCCGCCACCGCGCGCGTGGGGGGCGCCGAGTTCCGAACTGCTCTGGAACGATCCGTCGTCGCGGTCGCACGGATGCCGGCGCTGCAAGTCTCCCTGTCGGGCTCCGACGCGGGCCCGTGTACGCGCGCCGCTCCCTGCAGGACGTTGAACCGGGCGTACAACATGGCACGTCCGGGGCAGTTGGTGAACGTTACCCGCGGTCGCTACCCAGGCGACACGATCCGCGATCAATCAGGAGCGAAGGAGGGACCGAACGTCGTGATCCAGGCAGCTCCTGGGGCGAGCGTCTCCTTCACGAGCAGGCTGTCGGTCTACAACGCCCGTTTCCTGACTTTGCGCAACCTCAAGATTGAGTCATTCTCCGACTACTGGCCGCTCGATATGCGCTGCGTTCAGAACCTGACTCTGGAGAACGTCGGCGGCGGCAGGCGCTTCCTCCTCTCAAAGGGAGAGAACGTCCTGATCAAGGGCGGCTGGTGGGGGAACTACGGCACGTCGAACGAGCAGGACATCATGCTCGGCGGCGGCGGCTCTAGCTGTTCTCCGACTCAGCCCGAAGGACCGTCTCGCAACGTCACGTTCGACGGGGTCACGATCCGCGACGTCTTCTGGGGCGTCACCTGGGACACGAACGAATCGCACCCCGACTGCCTGCAGATCAACGACGTCGACAACCTGATCATCCGGAACTCCCGCTTCGTCCGCTGTGGCCAGGTATTCATCGGCTATTACGGCGACGGCAACCTGCGCGGAGCGCTGATTGAGAACAACGTGTTTGCAAAGATCGGGGCCGATGCCTACTACACGACCCAGTTCAACGACAACGGGAAGCCGGGAATGTGCAGCAACATCGTCTTCCGCAACAACACCTACGACAACTCCGGCGGCAACACCATCAAAGACTACGGCTTCCCCTACTTCAACTGCCGCGGCGGGCCCGTGCGCGTCGTCAACAACATTTTCCACACGACCCCCCGCTACGACGCCTGCGGTGTCAAAGGATCCGTCTGGACGAACAACGTGTACGAACGCGCAAGCGTCTCAAACGGGCGGAGCTTCGTGTGCGGCCGGTTCGCACGCCGAGCGCGCGATGGCGACGCCCGGTTCGTAAACCGAGACCGGAATGATTACCGGCTGACGGGCGACTCCCGTGCGCGCGACGCCGGGTCGACGACCGACTATGCACCCTTCGACGTCGCCGGCCGGCGACGTTACCAAGGACGCGCTCCGGACGCCGGCGCATACGAGTTCACCGCGCGGCGCCGCTAAGGAGGGAGACCTCGTCCTCTGGGTGGCGGGTTCGCCGCCCCACCCGTACTCTTCGGCCGATGCGGCTCGATGTCTCGATCCTCCTCGTCAACTGGAACACGCGGCAACTGACGCTGCGCTGCCTCGACTCCCTGCCCGCGAGCACCCACGATGACCTGCGATACGAGGTGATCGTCGTGGACAACGGCTCCGTCGACGGCTCGGCCGCTGCACTTGAGTCAAGACGCGATGTCGACCACTTGATCCGCAACGCCGAGAATCGCGGCTACGCGGCCGCAACGAACCAGGCATACGCGATCTCGAGCGGAGACCTCGTTCTGCTCCTGAACTCCGACGTCCGGTTCTCGCCCGGGAGCCTGAGCGTACTTGTCAGCTTCCTGCGCGGGCGGAGTGGCGTCGCCGGCGTGGCGCCCCTTTACCTGAATCCGGACGGGACGCTTCAGGAGCACTATTACCGCCTGCCCACGTTTCGGATGGTGTTGTCGAACTCAAACGCGCTCCTGCGCCGACTCCCCCCCTTCAAGCGCTGGATCCGGTCGTACCGGATGATCGACGACGACTTCTCGCGGCCGCGCCCGGTTCAGCAACCGTCGGCGAGCTGCCTCCTGCTGCGACGGTCGTCTCTCCCTGCCATGCTCCTGCTAGACGAGCGGTATCCCATCTACTTCAACGATGTCGCCCTTGCGCGCTCGCTCGCGAACGCAGGGCACGAGCTGTGGATGACGCCGGACGCGGCAGTCGTCCACGAGTACGGGGCTTCCGGACACCAGCTCGGCGTGGTGCAGAAACGGCATCATCTGGGTGGCCTCGTGCAGTACCTGAAGGAGACGGAGCCGCGGGCGCTCGTCATGCTGTTTCAGGCCGTGGTGCTCGTCCAAGGGCTTGGTGCACGCGTGTTTCGCCGCCGGTCCGCGCTCTCGATCAGTGACCTGCTCGGCGCCGTCGCCGGCGACCCCGGTCCTCTTCCACGCGCTGCGATGTCACCTGGAGCGGACGGCGATGCGGCAGCAGGTTCGGATTTCCTCGTGGCGCAAGCATCTCTAGGGCTTACGCGTGATCAGCGACCGGAGCCTCACGGTGCGACAAGCCGATGCGACCGGAGGGACAGCCTGGACAGGCTAAGGAGTCCGAGAGAGGATCTGTCTGACGTCTGACGTTCGTATCGCTCCGAGTGCCAGACTGACAGCGATGAACATCCCCACGGCTACTGCTGAGGCCAGCAGATCTGAAATCTGTCCGACAACCAGCGCGCACGGTATTGCCGCAACAGTTGCCGCCATCGCGCGGGGGAGGACGGAGAGGTCAATCCGAACATTCACAGTCGCTCGAGCAAGGACGTACACCGCCGCGAAAACGAATCCCTCCGATCCTACCGTTGCCCACGCAGCCCCAACGGGCCCATAGGGAGGAATGAGTACGAGATTCGCCGCAACGTTTCCGACCAGCGCAATTAGCCCAATCTTGATCAGCGTTCCCTGCCGGTTCACCGCGATGAGAATGCTCGAAAAGAGCGGCGTCAAGAATAGGATCGGGAGGACAAGCGAAAGTACCTGCGCGGGGAGGATCGCGGAGTCGTATGCTGGCCCGGCAATGAGGTTGACGAGTGGGCGCGCGAGAGTATATACGATTAAACCGACGCCCAGTCCCCCGACACACAAGAATTGGAATGTGCGATTTATGGCGACGCCGAGACGAGGGTCATTTCGATGAAGATAGCGCGTGAGAATCGGAAAAATCGCGGAAATCAATACACCCGGCAAGTAATATGCCTGCTCCACAAAACGATAGGCAATCGTATACACACCAACGTCTTCCGCCGGACGGAGTAGTGAGAGAAGAATCGCGTCTATTCGAAAGTGGATAAGTCCGACCATCATCAGGACGCCGATTCCGACAGCGTCGCGGAGAAGCGGCCGCGCGGTTACCCATGAGAAACCCAGATTGGGCCGCCAGAACGGCCGCGAGAGGATGAAGGCACAAATTGTGACGAGCATGGCTATCAGAACCAGAGCGGCCACGAGCTCAATCAGCCCGAGCGCCAGGGCGATCACTACAAGAATCGCGGCGATGTTGAGCAGTTTCTGGAGCAGATCGAGAGCGGCCTGCCGCTGGAGTTGGAGGTGAACCTGGAAAAACGCCTTTTGAAAACTCCCGAGCGTCGTGAACGTAACCGCTCCGAGGTAGATGACGAGCGCGATCTTCGTCTCGCGTGAATACGGAAGGAAGGGTAGGACAGCGAGCGTGAGGACGATGAAACCGCTCGCGCTCACGAGGCGCGCGCGAAGAATCGCTCCGCCAAGCTCGTCCGCTCGGTCGGGGGTTTTTGCGAGCTCCCGGGCGAGCGTCGTAGTCATGCCAACGTCAATGAGAGGGATGAGAATTCCACCGACGCCCAGGACGATCGCCAGCTCGCCGAAGGTCGCAGGATCGAGATGACCAGTCGCCAGGCGCAGGAAAATGAGCGAGAGCACCGTCCCGACCGCCTGAGCGGCAATCTGCACCCCGGTGTTTCCCGCAACGCGGCGCGCCAGCGCGGGGCCGGTGGGGTTCTCGAAGAAAGCCATCAGACGCCGCTCGCCGCGAACGGACGTCGTCGCCGGCGGACGACGCGCCTACGCCGCCACTCGCTGCAGGAGGTCGGAGGGGGGTCAGCGGGGTACTGTCGAGGCATGGTGAGTAGGTCGGTGAGTGTGCGGCGTCCATCAGTTTGCCCAGATGCACCGTTGCCGGCGCACGAGGAGCGAGCCAACGGCGAGGAAACCTGGACTTGCAGGTCTGGCGCTGCGCGCTTAGCGTGATGCCGATGCGCCATCGGGAACTTACTGACGCGGAATCGCGGCGACGCGTTCCGGCTGGCCGATTGGTTGAGAACCTCGGCCAACGTCTGATACTCGCGTCAACCGCGCTCTCCTGGGCGGTAGTCGGAGCGGGGGTTCTTCTCCGGGTTGCTCGATTTCTCGACAATCGGTCGCTCTGGCTTGATGAGGCATGGATCGCAATCAACATCACCGAGAAGTCCTGGGATGAGCTGCTACGGCCGCTTGATTTCTTGCAGGCGGCGCCCATCGGTTTCCTTTTCGCCCAGAAGTCCGCAATCACGCTGTTCGGAAGCACCGAATATGCGCTCCGCGTTGTTCCTCTCCTCTCGGCGATTGCTGCAGTGTTCCTCTTCCGGTACGTAGCGGAGCGGCTCCTCTCTCCCGCGGTCGCGCTATTCGCGCTCGTGCTCTTTGCCTTTAACCCGTTCCTGCTTTATCAGGCGTCCGAGGCGAAGCCGTACAGCTCCGATCTGGCGGTAGGACTCCTCTTGCTCGCTCTGGGGATTCGTGCCGCCGCAAAGGACGTATCGCCTCGCTCGCTCCTGCCTCTTGCCCTCGTCGCACCTCTGGCTATTTGGCTTTCTTTCCCCGCCATCATCGTGCTCAGCGCCGTATTCGGCGGGCTTATGCTCTACACGCTTAATGGTGGCCGCAAGGGCATTGTTCCGCTGACAGGACTAGCTGTGATATGGGTCGTTCTGTTCGCTGGGGTGGTAGCGGTCACGTCGGCGAATGTCTCGGACGCGAGGGCGTCGATTTTCGGCAATGGTGACGCTTCCAGGGTTCGGCGCTCCGCCGACGTGGTGCATGAGATGTGGGCGTCTTTTGTCAACCCAGGCGGCTTCCAAAACGGTACGAACGGCCTCGCCGTCTTAGTCTTCATCGTTGGCGTCCTCGTCCTCGCGTGCCGCCGAAGACTCGCACCACTTGCCCTGCTCGGTCTTCCGATTGCCCTATCCGGGCTTGCCGCGCTGATGGGGAGGTATCCGCTTGGCGGGAGATTCTCACTCTTCCTCGTGCCGTTCATCGTCATGCTCATCGCGATCGGTGCCTTCGAGGTCATTTCGAAGTCGCGGCTGCCCGGAGTCGCGACGGTGCTAGTCACGGCCTTCCTCGCGGGACCGATGGTTGTCGGCGCAGCGGCGGATGCTACGTCGCCGCCGGAGCGAGACGAGATAAAGCCGCTCCTCAACGTACTCGTTCGCGACTGGCGAGCAGGCGACAGTATTTACGTCTCGCGAAACGCTCAATACCCGCTTCGATATTACGCGAGATGCGCAGAGTGCGATCCGCCGGCTGATGTGTATCCGTTTCCGGCTCGGCTCGCTGCCTCGCCGCCTGGCCAATTTGCCCCTGCGCTCGATTCTGTGCTGCCCGTGGTCGTAGTTGCTCGTCAGGAGACAACTCCTATGCGCATCATCTCCTCGGCGCGGCCTCTCTTCGACCGAACTCGCGTCTGGCTCCTCTTCGTGCACGTCGATACCACTGAAGAGCTCTTCGAGGAGCGCTTGATTACGGCCGAGTTCGGCTCTCGGGGACGGCTCAGGGAACGAGTACGGGAACCGGGAGCTTCCCTCTACCTTTACGAGTCGCGCGGCCCATGAGCGGAGTGCTGACGCAGCCGACCTGAGGCTGTTCCGGTCATCGCTCGACACACCCCGGAAGCACTGGCGGTCCAGGTCGAGCGACGCATCGACTCAGACCGCACCGTCAGCGTGCTCGAGCGCATCGTCGCTCACCGGGGCCGCTCGCCCGAGCTCGTGCGCATGGACAACGGACCCGAGCTGACCGCGAGCGCCCTGCGCGACTGGTGCCGCTTCTCAGGCTCGGGCACGAGCTACATCGAACCGGGCTCCCCCTGGCAGAACCCGTTCGTGGAATCCTTCGGAGGCAAGGTCAGAGACGAGGTGCTCGCCGTGGAAGCCTTCGACTCGCTGCTCGAGGCAAAGATCGTGATAGAGGATTGGAGAGACACGTACAACCACAGGAGGCCGCACAGCAGCCTGAACTGGAAGACGCCCGCCGCCTACGCGGCAGGCTGGAGGAGCTGAGACAACCCGACTCTCATAACGAGTGGACCGACAGACGGGGTCCGGTCAACCGTGGTGTCGCAGTTGTAGACAACGCTGCTCGCGATCGAAAGAGATACCTTGTAGCAGTAAGCCTGCCGCGGGCCCGGGGCAAAAGCCCCGCGAGCCGGCTGCCTGCGGAGTGGGCTGTTGGACGCTTTGCGCGGTTCGAGCCCAGTAAACTGTGCGGCTTTGACGCTGTGTACGTGCGCCCCGAGGTCGTCGTCGAGATCGCCTTCGATGGCGTGCAGACGAGCCCGCGCTATCCGGGAGGCGTCGCGCTGCGATTCGCCCGAGTCAAGGGCTACCGGCCGGACAAGCGCGCCGACGAGACCGACACCATCGACGATGTTCGAGCTATCCACTCGCGAGCGGGATAATCTCGACCAAGAAGCCGGCACACGACAAGAGGAGGCTGGACAGATGACTCAATACGGGACGCTTCGCGCGTGGGCGTCCATCGCAACGCTCGTGGGCGTGTTCGGGATGATCCTCGCGGCAATCGGCTCGATCGTGTGGGCCTTCGAGGTCGA
>JBKJWL010000086.1:0-3988 GCA_046716885.1 Thermoanaerobaculia bacterium
GAGCCCACCCTCACACGTAACCATTTATATAGAGTTAGAAAGGTTATGGTCGAATATCCATCCAGCTTGCTCTCCGTCAACGTCGCGCGGCCGCGGTCGGTCGAGCATCGCGGCCGGACCGTGCGGACCGCGATCTTCAAGGAACCGCTTTTCTTCCGCGTGCGGGTCGGCAACCTCAACGTCGAAGGAGACCAGCAGGCTGACCTGCGCGTCCATGGCGGCCCCGACCAGGCGGTCTATGCCTACGACCTCTCGGGTTACGAGCACTGGCGGCGGGAGCTGGCGCACGAGCTCCCCTACGGCCAGTTCGGCGAGAATCTGACGGTCGCCCGGCCTGCCTGAGACCGAGGTCGCGATCGGCGACATCTACCGTGTCGGGACGGTGCTCTTTCAGGTCACGCAGCCGCGAGTCCCCTGCGCCAAGCTCGCGATGCGGATGGGGCGCCCGGACTTCGGAAAGGCGTTCCTCGCGAGCGCGCGCACCGGCTTCTACCTCCGGGTCCTCGAGGTGGGAGAGATTGCCGCCGGCGACGCCATCGCGCTGGTCGCCGCGGATCCGCAAGGCGTCACCGTCGCGGCAACGGTGCGCCTGCTTTTCGACCGCTCGGAGGACACCGCACTGGCGCGGCGGGCGCTGAAAATCGAAAGCCTGTCTGAGAGCTTGCGGCGATCGCTCGAAGAGCGGCTGGCGTGAGCCGTCCGTTTCAGGATTTCAGGGCTGACTCCAGGGTCCCCTACAGCGTCGCGAGGAGCTGGTAGTAGTCCTCCGGGGTCTCGGAGAGTCGGATGGAGAATCCGCTCGGGATGAGCCTGGCGAGCGTGGCGGGGACGCGGAACGAGCGGACGACCTTGCCCCGCACGGCGATGCGCTTGCCCTCGGGAAGATGCAGGTTCGCGGTCAGGGTCGTGCCGGGATAGGGCAGCCGGATCGAGCGGACGAAGATTCCGGTGGGCGAAACGTCATACGTGAAGCCCGTGCAGTTCGCCCCCTGGAGACTGAACTCCACGAGAAACCGGCGCTTTTTACGCGCGAAGGAACGCCTTTCGGCCATAGCTCAAAAGCCTTACAAGGATTGTGCCACGAACGTGATGCCCCGGACGCGTCCGGCGTCGAGGACGAAACCCGCGGCCTTCCCTGCGGCGTCTCGCTTAAACGAGAGGTTCATCCCGTCGAGGGTAAAGACGCCGGGGACCGTCGGCTCGAGGGGCTTGTCGGGCATCCCGCGGTGGCGGATGTAGAGCTTCCCGCCCTCCTCCGCGACCCGCCAGGTGATGTCGAGCTCCGGGCTCGTGTACTTGCCTGCGAGCTGTTGGAGCTCAGCAGCCGGCGGCGTCCAGCGCTCGACCGGCGCGAACGATTCCGTCTCCACCTCTCCGTCGTCATAGGTCGTCGTGACTCGCATGGGCGACCGTGTCCCGCGGACCGCGTCGAACTCCGCCTCGCTGCGGATGCCCGAGGGGCCTCCGGTCAGCCGAAAGCGATTGGGCGCGGTCGCCACGAGCGTGTAGGCGGTCCCGCCGACGTCGGCGGCGAGCTTGCCGTCCTGGATCGAGAGCGTGACGAGCTGGCCGCTCTCCGCGTTGCGGTACGCGCCGGCAAGGCGCTGGAGCTCGGCCCGTGATGCCGGGCGCGCCTCCTCCCCGGCTTTTCTCGTCTCCGCCAGGGGCTCTTCCTTCTTCATCAGCCCGCCGAGGTAAATCTCCGCCACCTGATGCGCGAGCCGGCTCGGGTTGGCGGCGCCGCCGTTGTTGCACAGACATGCGACGGAAAGCCGCTGCTCCGGAAACCGCACGAGCTGCGCCCGGTACCCCGCCCAGGAGCCGCCGTGCGAGACGGCGGGCAGACCGCGGTACGTCGCGACGCGGAGCGCCGAGGCATAGTCGAGTTTTTTCCCGTTGTTCAACACGCCGGTCGTCAGCATCGCCTCCAGAAGCTTCGCGTCGCCGACTTTCGGGTCGTAGAAATTCTGGTCCCAGCGCTGCAGGTCTTCGACGGTCGTCAGCACGGCGCCGTCTCCTGTCTGTTCCCAGTCGGACATGTCGATCCCGAAGCCGCCGTCCTTTGCCTTGCTGTACCCGGTCGCGCGGCCGGGGAGGATCCGCGTGTGCGAGTCGTTGAACTGCGTGTGATCCATGCGGAGCGGGGCGAAGATCCGCTCGGCCGCGAAGTCCCGCAGCGACCTTCCGCTCGCGCGTTTGACGATCACCGAGAGCAGGAAGTACCCCGTGTTGCAGTAGAGGTGATCCTCGCCGGGCGCGAAGTTGGGGGCCTTCTGAAGGGACATGATGTCGAGAACGTCCGCGTCGGTCGAGAGGTCCTCGGCCATCACGCCCTGGAGGCTCATCAGCTCGATGTAGTCCCGCAGCCCGCTTGTGTGGTGCAGGAGATGGCGGATCGTCACGGTCTTTCCGTAGGACGGGATCTCGGGCACCCACTTGCGGATGTCGTCGTCCAAGGAGAGCTTGCCGTCGCGGGCCAGGAGCTGGATCGCGAACGCGCTGAACTGCTTCGAAGTCGAGCCGATGTCGAAGACCGTCTGCGCCGAGTTGGCGACGCCGAGCTCCAGGTTCGCCATCCCGTAGCCGCGCGCATAGATGATCTTTCCGTCCCGAAACACGCCGAGGGCGCAGCCCGGCGAGTCGGATCGGTCGAACTCCTGAAAGAGAGCGTCTATCTTCGCCTTGGGATCGGGCGAAGCCGCCGGGTCCGGGGCGGCGGCGAGAGCGGACAGCGCGACGACCAGCAGCAACATCCTGGGCATGCGCGCCTCCTGCATCGCCCGCAGTCTACTGCGGGCCGGCCTCGAACGCCTCGATCTCAAGCCGCCGCTCCGGCGAGAGCAGCGCCTTGCGCCGCGTGCGCCAGTCGAAGCACACCTGCGTCGTCGTCGCCTCGGCCACGAGCCGCCCGTCGGCCGCGGTCACGCGGTACGAGAAGTCGAACGACGAGTTCCCCATGCGCGAGACGTGGATGTCGACCTCGAGGATTTCGCCCATCGCGACCGAGGCGCGGTAGTCGATCTCGGCGCGGGCGACGACGAAGTCGATGTCGAGAAAG
The DNA here is from genome assembly GCA_046716885.1 of Thermoanaerobaculia bacterium. Taxonomy (GTDB): domain Bacteria; phylum Acidobacteriota; class Thermoanaerobaculia; order UBA5066; family Gp7-AA6; genus DAHUXD01. Next base: position 3,059 of record JBKJWL010000086.1, read on the forward strand.
TCGGTCGAGCCCCGCATCGCGAGCCAGTACTTCTGGCGCGCCCATTCGAGATACCGCAGGTAGGCGACGTTGTTCAGGTGCCCCATGGCGTCGACGTCGCCGTAAGGCACCTCGACCGACAGTTTCACTTCGGCGCGCGCCGGAAGGAAAACTCCTGCGCCTTGCCTTCCTTCTCGAGGGTGCAGGACAGTGCGTTGGGGCTCTTTTGCCGATAGTGGATCGCGATCTGTCCGGGCGCGCCGACGGCAGGGCCCTCGAAGCGCGCCTCGCCCCGCATCCAGGAGACCAGTTTCAGGGTCACGGGCTTGTCCTTGTCCTCCCGCGCGGCCAGCTGCGGGTCGAAGTGCCGCAGCCGCAGCACCACGCCCTCGGGCTCGGCGGTGATCGCGAGTAGCTCGAAGACCTTCGCCTTTCCGCCCTCCACGTAGCGCCACATCCCCAGCATCGAGTCGCCGAACGGAACCGTCCAGGTCTCGTCGGAGAGGTCTCCGCCGGAATCGTCGACCCAGTGACCCGCGATCCAGGCGAGGTCAGCGAGCACGGCCTTTGCGGGCGCCGGCGTGGATTGCGCGGCGACCCCGTGCGTCAGCGAAAGCGCCAGAATTCCGAGCAGCATGGTCTTCATGGGCGAGCCTCCCCGAGGCCATCCACGATAGCCCGATGCCGATCGATCCACCACCCCCACGGGACGAAGAGCCACAACGCGAGGCCCGAATACTCGACCATGCGCTCGTCGGGCGGCGGCGGGCCGAAGATGTTCGCGACCCAGATCACCGTGTGAAGAACGAGGAGCGACCACAGCGCCCACGTTCCCGTCCGATCGGCGGCGCGTGTCGCTTTGAGGTACACGACGATGCCCAGTCCGAAGACGATTGCCTCGGCCACGATCGTCAGCGGCACCGAGTTCCAGAGCGCAAGCCCCAGATAGGG
>JBKJWL010000087.1:0-3600 GCA_046716885.1 Thermoanaerobaculia bacterium
CCGGCGCCGGCTTCGAGGCGCGAATCGCGTGGTCGAGGCTGAACCGTCCGCCGCCGAGCGCGGAAATGGCGAGGAAGACAAAGCAGTAAACGACCGCCAGCTCGCCCTTGTTCACGATCGGCCAGAACCCGTCCGGAGCATGTCCCATGAAATACGCCACGGCCATCATTCCCGAAGACAGGAACGCGGCGATGCTCGTCCCGAGACCGACGGCGATCAGGATTCCGCCGGCGAGCTCGATCACGCCGCCGACGATCATCAGCGGTTTGCTCGCGGGCTGGCCGCCAAACGCGCCAAAGATCTTCCCGGCGCCGTGACACGCAAAGAGCACGCCGAGCACCATCCGCATCGCCGCGTAGGCGACCTCGCCAAACCGAGTCGGTTCGAAGCTCACGGCTGCCCCCTTTCGACGGTGCGTCGTCTCGTACAGCAAGAGCCGAGCCAGCGGCGGACGCGATGAGGGACGAATCCTGCGCCCGGCGTGACGAGAGGCCCCGAAGGGGTCGCAGACGGTGGCCTCAGCGGGTTGTGCTGTACTCCCGGCGATGCGCCGCAGACAGCAGGGTTTCCGCGCGAATCTCGCAGGCTTTCTTGCGCTCGCTCTCGCAGCGCTGGCGGCCTCGGCAGCGCCGAACGGGCCGGCGAGCGCGAGACGCGATCCTCTCGCCGCTGAGATCGAGCGATGGTCGACGTTCCTGCGCACCCACAAGTCGAAGAGCGAAGACTGGGAACAGGTCAAGGGCATCACGGCGCCGGTGGTGGCGGACGCGGAGGCGGCGCTCAGGAGCGGGAGACGCCTCTTCGCGCTCCAGCGGCTCGCGTCCGCGCGCTTCCTCCTGTCGGCGAGCCTCTACGCCGACGAGCGCACCGACCGCGAGCGCCAGGACGAGGCCGCGTTCGAGGCGGAGTGGGCGCGGATGGGTAAGGTGCTCGGCCGGGACCTCGGGCCGCCCTCTCCGTCTGCGTTCGACGGCGTCCGTCCCGCCGCGGTGCGCGCCCTGGGCGAGGCCGCGTTGCCCCAGATCAAGATTTTCTACGACACGAGCCTGGATTACGCGCGCAACACCCTGCCGGCGTTCGGCATCGTCTACGTTGGGGAAGCCCGCGCGCAGCAAGAGTTCGTCGCGTTCGCCCGGACACTCGCCGAGAGTTCGACCGGGTCCTCTCCGCCGCTGCGCTCGCTCGCCTCCGAGCTCGACGCGCTCGAGGGCATCATCCTCGCGGCGTATCGGCCGCCCGCCTCGATCGACAAGCACGCCGAGTTCATCGGCGCGAGCTCGACGTTGAAGGAGGCGCGCGAGCTCGACGCCGCGGGCCTGCGCTACGCGGCCCTGCTGCGCTATCTCCAGGCGGCGCAGCGCCTGGCCCTCCTCGAGACGAAGAAGCCGCCGGTCGATGCGGCCGCGCTGCGGGCGCTCGGCGCGCGCCTGTCCGCCGGCGACGTGGACCACTCAATCGGGCGCCTCTTCCTCGAATCGGCGGAGGCCGATCTTGCGGGAGCCGCGGCCGGCGCGGTGCCCGAGAGAGCCTCGGTGATCGCCGCCGACGTCCTGCCCCGGTACTTCGCGGCGCTCGCGCCCGCGCGACGGGCGGGGCCGCAGCCGGCACCCGCCGTGACGGTCACGCTCGTGCGTTGGCCGTACACCTGAAACCTCTCCGACCCGGCAAGTTTGCTGGCACAGAGCGCCGTCCAGGAGTTCGGAGGACGGGCCCGGTTCGTTTCGGAGAACTACGGCGACTCGGCACTCGCGAAGCGATTTGGCGTGACGCGCTATCCCGCGATTTTCGTCGACGACGTGCTCGTCGCCACTCCGAACGACTTCGGCTTCTACGGCAAGGGCGCGAAGGAAGAAGGCGGGCGCTACGCCCCGTTGAAGAGCGCGGCCGCGCACGAGCGATTCCGCTCCGACCTGTCGCGCATGATCACGCTGCTCCTTGCGGGCCGCAAAGCCGACGCCCGCGCCGTGGCGGCGCCGGCGAATTCGGCCGGTGTGTCCGAGTTCCCCTCGGTCGTGATCACGGACCTCTCCGGAAAGACGCTGAGGCGGGCCGACCTGACGGGCCGCGTCATCCTCGTCGAGCTCTGGGCCACCTGGTGCCCTCCCTGCCGCGGCACGCTCCGCTGGCTCGGTCGGCTTCAGAAAAGCCACGGAGACCGCCTCGCGGTTGTCGCGCTCGCCGTCGAGTCCGACGAGTCCGCCGTGCGGAAGCTCGTCGGGGAGCTTGGACTCCCACTCCACTGGGCGATGGGCACGCCCGAGATTGCCCGGGCGTTCGGGGACGTCAGCGCGGTTCCGACGCTTCTTCTCTTCGACCGGGACGGACGCTCCGCGGGAGCGTTCTACGGAGCGCCGCCGACCCTTCACGCCGAGGCTGAGGCGAGGATCGCCGCCCTCGTCCGGTGACCCTCCGGCCCTCCGCGTTGGCCCGCCTCTTTACGCCGTCATCCTGAGCACAGCGACACTGCCGGCCACCGGAGGCAGGCACTCTGCAGGAGGCAAAGTCGCGCGGAGCTCGGCGTTCATCTCGGGCTCCACCCCAGCCCGGAGTTGTGGCCCCTTTTCGCCTCGTTTCCCGATAAAACAGTCAGGGGGAGCCCCTGAGCCCCCCTCATAAGGAGGATGTATGCCCCACGGTATCCGGCGTTTCCTTCTCGGGCTTCTGGCGATCGCGGTTTGCGGGCGCGCCGCTGGGGAGGACAAGTGCACGGCGAAAGGCTCCATGGCCGGCACGGCCTTCACCATGACCCACTGTGCGGCGGCAATCTACGACAGCAACAAGAGCGTGGCGCTCTGGTTCTCGCAGGCGCCCATCCCGGCCGAGGAAATAGAGACGTTTCACCTGTCTTCCTACCCGAACGACCGAGGACCTGACAACAAGGAGCGCACGATGATCGGCCTCTCCTTCTGCCCCGGCGGGGGGAAGGAAGCTGCGAGCGCGGGGGCGGTGAAGACCGTCGAGATGGGAGTCAAACACGCCTCCTCGCCGATGCTCGGTCAGCAATGGCTCTTCAAGCTGCCCGGCGACAAGGACCTGAAGTTCGAGAAGCTCGCGGGCGAGGTCAAGCCGGGCGGCAAGCTTTCGGGCCGCATTACCGGAAAGAAGACGACCGAACAGCAGCAGGCCTACTCCTGGGCAATCGACTTCGACGTGCGCCTGCCGGAAAGAGCAGCCGGCGCCGGGCTCTCGTGCGAGGACTGACTCGCGCAGCGAGTCAGTCTCTCGCCATCACCTGATACTGCTCGATCTTGCCGTCGGGCAGGTCGCGTTCCCAGATCTCGAGCGTCTTCCCGGAGAACTTCACTTCGAAGAGCCGGAACGTCATGCCGCCCCGGTCGTTTTGCCGCGTCTGCAGGAATCCTGCTGGCTTCCCGAGGGGCGCCAGGCCCTCCGCCAGGTCCCGGACCGCCTGCTCGGTGAAGTAGGCGTTCGCGTTTTCGGTGAAGAGCGAGCGGTCGATCCTCCCCTGCTGCAACCCCTCGAAGATCCGCCGCGCTCGCTCTTGCGCCGCGGCGGCGGAGCTGCCGAACAGCAGAGGCGCGATCTTCGAGGCGATCGACGAGGCCGCGTCGCTCGCGTCCTGGTTCACCAAAACGGTGA
>JBKJWL010000088.1:0-2696 GCA_046716885.1 Thermoanaerobaculia bacterium
GACGTTCCGCAGCTTCCCGCAGACCGGACACATCCGCGGCCGTCGTGGCGGATCGTCGGGGCGCTCGTGCTCGAGCAGCGTGATCCGGTGGCCGCCGGCGAGCCGCCCACGTCGGCGCAGAGGTCAGGCATCGCTTCAGAGGCTAGTCGAGGCCGCGCCTGACCCTGCAACGTAGGTGAGGAAAGAAAAAGGGGGGCCGCGTGAGCTCCGTTACTTGGACGCTCACGCGGCGCATCTCCTACTCAACGCCCCTCAGTGACGATTAATGGGCACCGTGCGCCTTTACCTTGATGAGTGCCCGCATCCACGGGTGGAGGCAGCACATGAACCGGTGGTTGCCCACCGCGAGCCCGGACACGGTGATCCTGTGCCCTGGTGCGATGTTCACGGATCCCGGACATTCTGGTGCAGTGATCAGCCCCTCGTTGAGGGCCGGATCCGGCGCCTTCCCGCCGCCGAACGCCGCCACCCTGGTGAAGGTATGGACACGACCCCCTTCGTTCGTGACCCGCACGGACTTGCCCGCCCTGACCTTCAGGTATGACGGATCGTGCCTCCACGCCTGATGGCCGACGACCGAAAGCGCGAGCGGCGAATCGTTCTCTCCAGCGAACTCGGCTCGCGACACGTCCCCCTGGTGGAGGGTGCAGCCGCCGATTGCCGCCCAGGCAGGATCTCTCGGATCACAGTCGTCCCTCATCGCGATATGCCTCCGCCCGGAGTCACCGTCACTCCCGGCGGGAGTCGCCGCCACGAATACTGCCGCGCCGAGAGCAAACAGCATTGCGATACCCACAACTCGGAATCGGGTCATGGTCTACCCCCTTCTTCTAGGGTGACCCCGTATTGCCGCTCAATCATCCTGCTCGGCGCAGGGGCAATTCAAACCCCTGGCTCTCCGCACAGTCAGTCGAGGCCAGGGGCGCGTCAGCCCGGAACTCGCGCTCGGCGCACGCCGCGCAGAAGAGGTGCAGCTCGCCGAACCCGTCGCTCCAGTACCTCCAGCCGGCGGCTTCGGCGTCTTGTCACGTCGGCTGCGGCGAAGCTCGAAGAGTACGGCTCCTGGAAGGTCAGGAAGGCGAAACAGTCGCGGAAGATCGACGGCCTCGTCGCCTCCGTGATCGCCCATTCCCGTGCTGCACGCGAACCCGCCGGCGCGGTCAACTACGTAGTCGACGTCGCGGCGCTGATGGGGCTCGACTAGCCGTCGTATCCTCTAGCCCGTGGCTCCGGTCGGCTCTCAGCTCACCTGCTCGAACTGCCCTGCGACGATCCTCGAGGCCGAGGCGAAGGACGGCGGCTGGCGCTACCGCTCAGACGGCCTCGGCGAACTACTGCCGTTTCTGCGACGTTTGTAGCGCCGCGAGTTCGCTCCGGACGCCCCAGCTTCGGCCGAAGCCTGAGCCCGAGTTGCGGAGCTCTCGACGCTCGAAGGCTCACGAGTACCCTTCCCGCCCCGATGCGCGCCTTGCCGCTCCTGCTCGCCGTCCTCGTCGGTGCGTTCCTGCTGATGCTCATCGACGCGCTCGAGGGCCGCGACTGGCCGGGGTGGGACGAGGGCTGGGCGCTCGTAGCCTTCCCACTCGGTGTGCCGCTCGTAATCGCCGTGGCGCTCTTTGCCGCGTCTGCGTGGCCGCTCGCGCGAATCACGGTCGCGGCCACGCTCGCCGTCTGGATTTGGGGAGCGACCGTGTTCGTGCTTTGGCTCGTCTTCGGCTCAGGGGGGCTCCGACGGATACCCGATCCTGCTCCGACGTGGCTGCTCGTGCGGCCATCGGATCCCGATGCTCGAGCACGAACCGGTCGACGATCCGCCCCGACGGCCTCGCATGTGTCCGGTGTGTAACGTGACAGTCGAACGGTACGAGCCGTGCGGGCTGGCGAAATCGTATATGGGCGGCCGTTTTAGCATGGTCGCCGCGCCAGGTCCCACGTTGCCGTCAGTCCCCTGGCGCGAGCAAGCCGCAAACAGCCGCCCAACCTTCTTCGATTCCCCACCGTGGCCGCCCGCAAACGGCCCGCAAGGGGCGTTTTGCGTCAAGGAGAGGGGTCGACGGGTCGCTGTCGAAGTGGCTAACGCGGGCGCGCCCCATACCTCCCGGAGCCCCGGTCTCATGGAAGTTGCGATAGCCACTGTGACTGGAGTAAAAGGTCCGAGGCGCGTTCCCCACGTTCCAGACCCTCTCCCCCTGGGACTCGTGGGTCGACATCGTGTTCAGGGGGAGACTCATACTCCTCGGGGGGCGCGCCCACCTTGCTCGCCGCACTTGTGAGAGAGATAGACGACGACGACGTAACTCCCCCAAGTAAGCGGCCGCCGCCAGGCCCACCTCCGCCGCCGTCCTCTGACCTGGTAGATGCCCCAGCCAACGGGACTTGCGCGGCTTCAAGAAACGCTTACATCTCGCGACGAGCTAACTAACCTCCGAGCGATGCCCGACGCCCCGACCTGGCTGCTCGTCGCCTGCGGCCACGAGATCCCGCTCCTCGAGCACGAGCGGCTCGACGAGCCGCCCCGTCGGCCGCGGATGTGCCCCACGTGCGACAAGCTCCGGAACGTCACCTCCGCCGACGAGGAATGATCCGCCGGTACAACTTTGTACCTGTCTTAGCTGACCTGAGCGCACCGGGCGTGACCAGAACCGCCTAACCAGGCGGGTAAGGCCCCCCCCCGTGCGCCATGTCAGAATCGCTTG
>JBKJWL010000089.1:0-2580 GCA_046716885.1 Thermoanaerobaculia bacterium
TTTCATCAGCGGTGGGGCGAGCGCGGCCTTCTTCCGGCGGTGGTGCTGGCCGGCTTCGCGGACGCCCATGCGGCCGCCATCTCCGTCGCCTCGCTGGTCGCCGCGGGCAAGCTCGCCGCCGCGGACGCCGCCCTCCCGATCCTCGCCGCACTGACCACGAATACGGTGACGAAGGGGGTCGTGGCGTTGACCGCGGGCCGAGGCCGCTTTGCCGTGCAAACGGTCCCAGGATTACTGCTGGTGATACTGGCCGCCTGGGCCGGGTACTTCCTGACGAAGTGAGCCGAAGCGGATCCTCGTCGAGAGAGCCGCCTTTTTTCAACGAACGCAGGCGCCCGAGCAGGCCCGAAGGTTTTCCGCAAAAACCCTCCCGTTGGAGCGCCGGCTCACTCTTGGGCGGGGCCGCTGATGCAAACGAATCATACGGCTCGCGGTCCGCTCGCCTACAGTTCTCCCCGGAGGGACGATGCAAAATCGACTGGTTCCGCGCAGCGAGTGGTTTCGATTCTTCGACGACTTCAGCCGGCGCCATCAAGGCTGGGCGACGACGGTTCACGTGCTCAGCCCGTCGATCGGGTCCCAGGTCGAGGCGCGCGACATGCCGCTCGAGGGGATCGTGTCCCGCGCCGACGCGACGGGCCCGATCTCGATCTACCTGGGCTCCGCCCCGCCGAGATCCAACATCGAGCACGAGATCGAAGACCCCAGACAGGTCTGGGTCGAGCTCACGGAGGAGGGCGCCGAGGAGGCGCTCGACGTCGAGTCGGAGGACGGCACGAAGACCGTGATCCAGTTTCGCGCCGCCCAGGTACGGCGCGGGCACTGACACCGCTTCCGGGAAGGGAGCTCGCATGGCGACCGAGCCCGGGATGGCGTCGATCGCGACGCTGACGGTGAATCCTTGCGTCGACGAAAGCGCGACCGTCGATCACGTCGTTCCCGACCGGAAGCTCCGGTGCCGCGAGCCGCGGTACGAACCCGGAGGCGGCGGCATCAACGTGGCGCGCGCGATCCGAAGGCTCGGAGGCGAGGCGCTGGCGATCTACCCGGCCGGGGGGCCGGCGGGCGGCCTGCTGCGCTCGCTTTTGGAGCGGGAAGGAGTCCCGCAGAGACCGCTGCCGATCGATTCGTGGACGCGCGAGAACCTGAACGTCTTCGAGGAGGCAACGGGACGCCAGTTTCGATTCGTGCTTCCGGGTCCGACGCTGGCTCCCCGGGATTGGCAGGCGTGTCTGGACGAGGTCGCGGCGCTGCATCCATTTCCTTCGTACCTCGTCGCCAGTGGGAGCCTTCCCCCGGGCGTTCCGGACGACTTCTATGCCCGGGCCGCGGCTATCGTGCGACGGATGGGCGGGCGCTTCGTGCTCGACACGTCCGGGGAGGCCGCGAAGCGAGCGCTCGGCGAGGGTGTGTTTCTCCTCAAGCCGAGCCTGAAAGAGCTCCAGCACCTCACCGGCCTGACCGATGCCGAGGAGTCTCATCTGATCGCGGCGGCAGGCGGCTTGATCGCTGCCGGGCGCTGCGAAGTCGTCGTCGTGTCCCTCGGGCCGGCGGGAGCTCTTCTCCTGACGGCCGGGGCGAGCGAACGTCTCGCATCCCCGATGGTGCCGGTGCGGAGCACGGTCGGCGCCGGGGATGCAATGCTCGGGGGAATCGTCCTCCGGCTTCAGCAGGGTCATCTTCTGCCGGACGCGGTCCGGTTCGGCGTCGCGGCGGGCGCCGCGGCGGCCATGAATCCGGGCACGGAGCTTTGCCGGCGGGCGGATGCCGAGCGTCTCTACCGGCAGATGACGCCGGCGGCGACCGGATGAGCCGACCCTCACGGCGTCGCCGGCGTTTGATGCAGTCACATCAGGAAATTGGCCGTGTGGTCGGGTAAGAAAGGAACAGGGGGAACCGGATCATGAAGATTCTGGTCGCAACCGACGGTTCGCGCGCGGGGGGCGCCGCCGTGAAGTTTGCGTCGAAGCTCGCCGCCAACCACGGAGGAAGTGAGCTGATCGTGCTGACGGTGTATGCGAGTCCCGGGGCGGCCGCTGCCGGAACGAACGGCTCGGGGCGGCGCAAGGACGCGGAGAGGGTGCTCGGGGACGCGGCCCGGGCGATGCGCCGTCGGGGCTCCCCGCCGGCGCGGTTCGAGCTCGTGCGCGCTCGAGACGTCGACGACGTTCCCGAAGCGATCTCCCGTCAGGCGGATCGGCTGCGGGCCGACCTGGTCGTCGTGGGAAGCGAAGGCCGAGACTCTCTGACCGAGTGGGTCGTCGGGGGGACGGCTCTCCGGCTCATTTACGTCGCCCGCAGGCCGGTCACCGTGGTCCGGGCCCCCCGCCGGCGCCTGCAACGCTGATCCGGTGCTACGCTAGGCGTTTCGAGCATGGCCGTGTCAACCTCAACCGAAGCGCTGGACAGGATCGCCCGCAGTGGAGAAGCCGTCTTCGCGATCGACTCCTCCGACCGGATCATCCTCTGGAACAAGAAGTGCGAAGAGATGCTGGGGCGGCCCGCCCGCGCGGTTCTCGGGAAGCGCTGCTACGACGTCATCGGCGGACGCGACGAGAACGGGAACGTCTACTGTTACCG
>JBKJWL010000090.1:0-24543 GCA_046716885.1 Thermoanaerobaculia bacterium
TGCGCCAGCGGCGCCGTCTCCGGATCTCTCCTCCTCGATGCGGACGGACGCTTCGACGTCGCTGGGACCTACGAGCGAGGCAGCATGGGGCCGGTGCGGGAGGGCGCCGCGCCGAAGGTCGAGCCCGCCCGCTACCGCGGAAGGCTCGAGGGCGAGAGCCTGACCTTCGAGATCCTCCTCGGGCGAAGCGGCAAGGCGATCGGCCCCTTCACCGCCCGGCGCGACGCTCCCGCGCGGATCCGCAGCTGCCTGTAGAATCCCGGGTCGGTGACGCAGCCGCACCGGAGCCTCCTCGACCTCCGCACCGTCGCTGTACCTCTCTCCTACCTCTTCTGGGCCTCGTGCGTCCTGATTGTGATCCTGTGGACGCCGCTCGTCGCCTTCTATCGGCTCTTCACGTTCCGGTCCGACCCGAATCGCGACCGGGTCGGTCGGCTGCTTCGCCACTCGGCGGCTCTCGCCGCTCGGGTCAATCCTTTCTGGGACTTTCGCGTGGTAGACGACCTGCATCCCGACGCGCGCACGCCCTATCTCTTCGTCGCGAATCACAAGTCGCTGGCGGACGTCTTCTTGCTCTGCCTGCTGCCCTGGGAGATGAAGTTCCTCTCCAAGGACTCGATCTTCAAGATCCCGCTTCTGGGCTGGCAGATGCGCACGGCCGGCGACATCGCGATCGAGCGGGGCGACCGGGAGAGCACGAAGAAGGCGATCGACCAGATGCGGCAGCGCCTCCTCCAAAAGAGCTCCGTCATCGTCTTCCCGGAAGGCACGCGCAGCCTCGACGGATCGCTCGCGCCGTTCCGCGAGGGCGCCTTCCGGCTCGCGATCGAGCTCGGCGTCGACATCGTGCCCCTGGCCGTCGCGGGCACCGAGACGGCTCTCCCCAAGCACTCGCTGGTCTTTCGGCGGACGACGGCGAGCGTCACGGTCCTGCCGTACGTCTCCGTCGCCGGCCTGACGGCCGCCGACGCCCCGCAGCTGGCCGAGCGCGTGCGGAGCGAAATCGCCCGCGCGCTCGGAGTACAGTGACGCGGTGACCGCGCTCACAATGCCGCTGGTCCTCGACGCCCGGCGGGTAATGGAGGGGCGCGTGCGGCGCACGCCGATGGAGGCCTCGCCCAGGCTCTCCGAGATCGCGGGCGTGCCCGTTTCCCTCAAGCTCGAATCGCTCCAACTGACCGGCTCCTTCAAGATCCGCGGGGCCTTCTTCACGATGACGCGCTTGCCGGCGGCCGAGCTGGCGAGGGGCGTCGTGACGTGCTCGGCCGGCAACCACGGCAAGGCGATCGCCTACGTCGCGCGGGAGCTCGGCATACCGGCCACGATCTACGTGCCGAAGAACGTCGACGAAGCTAAGCACGGGGCCATGCTCGCGCTCGGAGCGGAGGTGGTGCGGACCGAGTTCGACGGCTTCGACGACACCGAGCGGCTGGCGAAGGCCGACGCCGCGCGATCCCGGCGTCCGTACCTGACGGCGTTCGACGACGTGCTCATTCTCGCCGCCAACGGGGGTACGCTCGCCGTGGAAGTCCTCGAGGACGAGCCCGCGGCCCGGACCTTTCTCCTGCCGGTCGGCGGCGCCGGCCTCGCCGGCGGGTTCGCGTTCTACGCGAAGACCGCGCTGCCGGATGCGCGGATCGTCGGCTGCCAGCACGCGGATTCCCCCGCTCTCGCGCTGTCGCTCGAGAAGGGGGAGGCAATCTTGACGCTGCCGCCTGTGCCGACCACCGCCGGCGGGCTGGAGGGAGGGATCGGGAAAACGGGCTTCGACGTCCTGAGGACGCGGATCGACGTCGTGGCGCTCCTGACCGAGGACGAGATCTTCGATGCCGTGCGGTTCATGCTCGACGCGCACCAGTACCTGATCGAGCCCTCCTCGGCCGTGACGGTCGCCGCAATTCTCACGGGCAAGGCGGGTCGCCTCGACTCGCCCGCCGTCGCGGTCGTGTCCGGGAGAAACGTCGCCCTCTCGACCATTCGGAGGATTCTCGCCGCATGAGAATCGTCGGGCCGGACGAGATCCGGAAGGCAATCCACCCCTCCGCGGCGATCGACGCCATGCGCGCGGCCGTCGTCGCGCAGTCGCGTGGGGAGTGCGACACGCCGATGCCGATGCACCTGGACCTGGCGAGCGGCGGCGGGGGCGAGGTTCACATCAAGTCGAGCTACCGGAAGGGAGGTCCGCACTTCGCGCTGAAGATCGCGGGCACGTATGCGACGCGGCCCTACGGGATGGTCGTCCTCGTCTCCGCTGGCACCGGCGAGACGGAGGCGTACTTCGACGACGGCGGATATCTGACCGACTTGCGCACCGCCGCGGTGTCCGCGCTGGTCGCCCGCGAGCTCGGACGGACCGACGCCGTTCTCGGCATTCTCGGCAGCGGCGTCCAGGCGCGCCTCCAGGCACGGCTCCACGCGGCCGTTCTCCACCTGACCGACGTTCACGTCTGGGGACGAAACCCGGAGCGCCTCTCCGCGTGCGTCCGTGAGATCGGCGTCGCGCTTCCCGGAGTCCGCGTCGTCCCGGCCCTGTCTCCGGCCGACGTCGCCGCGCGCGCGCGCCTCATCGTCACGGCGACCGCCTCCCGCGCACCGCTTCTGACGGCGGCCGACGTCCGGCCTGGCACCCACATTTCGGCCGTCGGCTCGGACTCCCCCGGCAAACAGGAGCTCGACCCGGAGATCCTGCGCCGCGCGTCGCTCCTCCTGGTCGATTCCCTCGCTCAGTGCGAGAAGCTCGGCGAGCTCCAGCACATCCTCACGGAAAGGACCCGCGCGATCGCGATCGGCGGCTTCTGCGAAACGCCGGCAGCCTTCGACCGCTCCGGGATCACGGTGGCTGACTTCACCGGCCTCGGCGCCGAGGACCTCTTCATCGCCGAGGCGTGCCTGGAGCGACTGCCGCGATGACGCGCGCGCTACGTGAGCGCCTGGCCGGGAAGGGCGCCTCGTGCGCCATTGCCCTGACCGTGCCTCCCCATCTGACCGGTTTGGCGGGTTTCGCCTACTTCCTCTTCGGCCCCGTCCTCGCGATCCAGGGGAAGCTGGCGGGCAGACGGCGCCGCCGCTTCGACGCTTCGACGCTTCGACGCTTCGACGGAAGCGTGACGCGTTTACGCGGGCGTCACGATCTCCAGGGAGCGACCGCGACGATCTCCACCTGGCCCTCTTGCAGGTTCACGCGGTCGCCGGGCCGGGAGCCCAGCAGCCTCTGCGCGAACTCGGACTCGTAGGAGTAGATCGCCTCTTCGGGCTTCGAGTCCCAGGGTCCGAGGATGGTCGCCTCGCGCTCGGCCCCCGCTCCGTCGCGGATGCGGACGCGGGTTCCGACCCGGACCTCCGACGCATCGACCTTGCCGGGATCGAGCACCCGGGTGCGCGAGAGCTCGTCGGACAGGGAGGCGATCCGGGCCGAGAGGTACTCGTGCTTCTGGCGCGTGGCGTGGTACTCGAAATTCTCGCGCAGGTCGCCGTGCTCCTTGGCGGCCTTCATCGCCTGCGCGTTGGACGGCAGCTCGACCTGTCTCAGGTGGATGAGTTCATGGCGGCGCGACTCGATGGACTCCGCGGTCGCGTAGAGGTATTCGCGCGCCGGCGCGCGCAGCTCCGGGAACTTCATCAACAGCGCCTCGCGCACGGTCGCCCGGCGGTGCTCCTCGAGGCCGAAGACACGGTCGAGCGCGTGAAGGAACTCGCGCGCTTCCTCCTCGGTGGCCGCCGATCGCACGAGCGCGACGGCGAAGCCCCCCGGCTCGAAGAACTCTTTCATGCGGGATTTCAGCGCCGAGAACTCGTCCATCCGCATCGCGTCCGTGAGGGTCACGAAGAGCGAGGCGGGCTCGGCCTTCCCCTCCGCGTGCAAGCGCTCGCACAGCCAGACGAACGCGCGGGGCGCCGTCCGCGGCGAACGCAGGATCTTGCGGGAGAGATCCGCCGCGCGGTCGCCGAGCGCGGAGAAGAGCATCGTGAGAGAGCGCGCGTCCTCTTCCCGTGAGATCTGCTCGATGAAGACCTCGGCCCAGTCGGACCGGCTCTCGCGAACCGCCTCCAGCGCCTTCTCGCGCGCCTGGTGATCGCGAATCTCGCCCACCACGCGGCGCAGGTCCGGGGAGGCCAGGAGCGCGGCCGCCGAGAACGCCTCCGGCTCGCCGGGGACGAACCGCACGGCCGCCTGCGAGAGCTCCCAGGCGAGCGCGGGCTCGCGGGCGGCGATTCGCTTCGCGTCGGCCGCGAGGGTCTCCCCCATCCACCGAGCGAGATCCTTCGAGCGCTTCGCATGCTTGCGGGCCAGATCGATCCGCGCCTGCGGAGCGGCTTTCTCGAATGCGCTCCGCACGCTCTGCTCGGCCGCGTCGGCGCTGTCGCTCCAGGTCACGCTCGCCGACTTGGCGCTGCCGGAGACGAGCATCTGGGGGTGCTTGCGCGCGATAGCCCAGAACGCCGACCAGCGGTCCTCGGTCACGAGGCCCGACAGGTGGTCCTTGACCTCCTGCACCGTGAGCGCACGCCCGAAGCTCGCGAGAAGCCAGCGGACGGCCTCGGCGGGCTCCTTCTCGGCGAGGGCAGAGAGGGCCTTCGGGTCCTCGACCTTCTTTCGGAGGAAGTGGTCGGGCGGAAGCGGCGTGAGGTTTTTCTCGGCAGAGACCAGCGACAGCGGCACTTTCGCCCCGCCCACTTCCACGCGCATCACGTCGAGCGCCGGGTTCATCTCGGCCAGGCGTCCGGCCCCGCGGCCCGGCATGAAATAGATCTCGCCCGGCAGAAAGCGCAGCCAGCGCGAGATCCTGCCGGCGGCCTCGTGGGGGTCGGCTGCGCCCTCGAGCGGAAAATGCGCCATCACGGCGGAAAGAACCGGGTGGCCCGCGAACCGGGCGCGAAGCGTGGCAGCGAGCTCCTTGCGCACGCCCGCGTCCGTCGGCGACATGCGGGCAATCTCGAGGAGCACCTGCACGCGCCCGTCCCCGGACGCCGGGTCATGGTAGTCGGCTAGAAAGCGCAGCCAGGAAACCGCCGAGGCTCCTCCGCCCTTCTTTTTGACGGCCGACGCCACGCCGAAAAAGAACGGCAGGTCGTTGGCGTCCTCCTCCATCTTCCGGGTCCAGAGCTCCTCGAGCGCGGAGAACTTTTTCTCGTCGATGAGGTCCTGAACCTCGGGTGGCAGGGGGGCGGGCGCGAACATGAACCGCTGATACTAGTCGGTCTCGCTCGCTCCCGGCTCGGCTCAACGCCGCGACAATGAGAAAGTGAGGGCCCCTTTGGTATACGTATTACATACGTATATACTCGCTCCATGCACAAGAAGCTCACGATCACCGTGGAGGAGGACGTTTACCGCGGACTGCACCGCGTGATCGGCCGGAGGCGGATCAGCCAGTTCATCGAAGAGCTCGTTCGGCCGCACGTCATCGGCTCCGAGCTGCGCGAGGGCTACCGTCAAATGGCCCTCGACGGGCCCCGTGAGCGCGAGGCGCTCGAATGGGCGGAGGCGACCGCGACCGATCCGAGCGATGAAACGCGGTGAGGTCTGGTGGGTCGCCTTCGGCCCCGCGACCGGCGGCGAGGTCCAGAAGACCCGCCCCGCGGTGATCGTCAGCAATGACTCGGCGAACGCGTTTCTCAACCGAGTCCAGGTCGTTCCTCTGACCTCGAGCGTGGCGCGCCTGTACCCGAGCGAAGCCTACGTCACCGTCGCGGGCCGGCGCAGCAAGGCCATGGCGGACCAGATCGCCACAGTCGCGAAGACGCGACTGACGCGGCGGCTCGGCCGGCTCGACGGTGAAGGCCTATCGGCTGTCGAGCAGGCGCTGCGAGTCCAGCTCGAGCTTCCGGCGTAGCCTTACGAAACGTCCACCGCGGGGTTGCGCAGGAACTCGGGCCGCGGGGTGATGCCGAGGCCGGGCGCGGTCGAGGCGGCCATGCGACCGTTCTTGCGCTGGGGGGCGCCCTCGGCGGTCGAGACGGTGACGTAGCTGTTGAAGTCGGTGGAGGTGAAGAGAAGCGGTGTCGGCGTCGAGTGCGCCAGATGCGCTATCGCCGCCGTCGTCACGTCGCCTCCCCAGGAATCCTCGATCGTCATGGCGACTCCGAGCGAGACGCAGAGGTCGCGCGCCTGGCGCGCACGCGTCAACCCGCCGAACTTGCTGATCTTGATGTTCACGACGTCCATCGCGAGGTCGCCGGCCGCGCGGAGCAGGATGCCGATTCCGTCGATCGTCTCGTCGAGCACGAAGGGATGGTCCGTGCGCCGGCGGATCGAGAGGCACTCCTCGTAGGTCGCGCACGGCTGCTCGATGTAGACGTCCACGTCGCGCACGGCGCGGACGACGCGGGCCGCCTGGTGCGGCAGCCAGCCCGTGTTGGCGTCGGCGATGAGTGTATCGCTCGGATCCAGCACCGAGCGCACGGCGCGGATCCTCTCGACGTCCACGTCCGGATCGCCGCCGACCTTGAGCTGGAAGCGGCGGTACCCCTCAGCGCGGTACGACGCGACCTTCTTCGCCATCTCCCCGGGCGACTCCTGCGAGATCGCGCGGTAAAGCACGAAGTCCTCCCCGTAGCGCCCGCCGAGAAGCGTCACCACGGGCACTCCCGCCGCCTGCCCGAGGATGTCCCAGCACGCGATGTCGACGCCCGACTTCACATACGGATGCCCCTTGAGGACCGCGTCCATCCGGCGGTTGAGTTTCTCGAGCTCCCTTGGGTCCTCCCCGATCAGGTGCGGCGCCAGCACCGCGAGTCCCGCACGCACGCCCTCGGCGTAGGCGGGCAGATAGGCCGGGCCCAGCGGACACACTTCCCCGTGGCCGACGAGCCCCGCGTCGGTCTCGACACGCACCAGCGTCGAGTCGAACACGTCGACCGACTTGCCGCCGGACCACTTGTAGCTGCCCTCGGAGAGCGGCAGATCGACCCGATGGGCGCTGATCCTGCGGATTTTCATGGAAGGCAACTCTAACCCGAAGGTAGGATCACCCCACCTTGCCCGACGCCAAGCTGGCGCTCTTTGCGGCCCTCGCTGCCGTCGCCGTCGTCTTCCTCGCGGCGTGGATTCGCGCGGTGCGCCGGGCGCGGGAGGACGGCCGACCTTCCGCGCTCGCGCTTGGGATCGGATGCGTGACGAACTTCTTCGACACGCTCGGCATCGGCTCCTTCGCTCCCACGACGTCGATCTTCAAGCTCAAGCGCCTGGTGCCGGACGAGCAGATCCCGGGCACGCTCAACGTCGGGCACGCCGTGCCGACGATCGTGCAGGCCTTCATCTTCATCGCCATCGTCGAGGTCGAGATGACGACACTCATCGCCATGATCGCCGCCTCGGTCGCGGGCGCGTGGCTCGGCGCCGGCGTGGTGGCGGGCCTGCCCCGCCGGAAGGTCCAGATCGGCATGGGGCTCGCGCTCCTGGCCGCGGCGTCGTTCTTCGCGATGACCAACCTCGGCCTCTTCCCGTCGGGCGGCGAGACTCTCGGCCTGTCCTCCCCGCTCCTGTGGGTCGGTATCGCCGCGAACTTCGTGCTCGGCGCCCTGATGACGCTCGGCATCGGCCTCTACGCGCCCTGCATGATCCTCGTCGCCCTTCTCGGAATGAACCCGCGGGCGGCCTTCCCGATCATGATGGGCTCCTGCGCGTTCCTGATGCCGATCGGAGGGCTGCGCTTCATCGCGAAGAGAAGCTACAGCCTCTCGGCGGCCGTAGGGCTCGCCCTCGGAGGGATTCCGGCAGTCCTGATCGCCGCCTTCCTCGTGAAGTCGCTGCCTCTGACGGCCCTGCGCTGGCTCGTCTTTGCCGTCGTTCTCTATGCGGCCGTCGCGATGCTGCGGTCGGCGCGGGTGAAGGCCGCCGCCGGAGAATCGCCCGCGCCCGGTCGCGTCACTCTTTGACGGGCTTCCCCTCGGTGTCGAGCATCACGATCTCGCCGAGCGACAACTCTTTCAAGCCCGGCCCGATCTTCGAGAAGTCGCCCACCAGCACAAAGGACGCTTTCGCGGGCTGCCCCCATTTCCGCGCGGCCGCGTTGGCGTCGGCCAACGTCGCCTTCGCGGTCTCGTCGTACTCGTTCTGCAGATCCGCCATCGGCAGCGAGCTCGCCCAGAGATCGGCGACCTGCTCGTTGATCCGGCCGAGCGCCTCGAACTGCTGCGCATAGCCGCGGACCTTGCGGGACTTCGTGTCGGCGAACTCGGCCTCGGTCATGGGCCGCGCCGTCATGCCCTTGAGCTCCTTGTCGAACTCGACGACCGACTCCTTGGTCTTGTTGGTCTGAACGCCTCCGGAGGAGTACCAGACTCCCGCGTCGTCATAGAGCGCGAGCGCCGAGAAGACCCCGTAGGAGTAGCCCTTGTCCTCGCGGAGGTTGAGGTTCAGTCTCGTGCCAAATCCTCCCCCGCCGTAAACGGTGTCGGCCAGCGAAAGCGCGTAGTAGTCGGGCGTCTGCCGCTTGGGCGCCGGCAGGAACTGCGTGACGAAAGTCTGCGCCGCGTCCTGCCGGTCGACGACGTACAACTTGCCGGCGGGGGCCGGCGACGGCGCCGGAATCGCCACGGCGGGCGCGGCGCCTCCCGCCCAGGAGCCGAAATACTTCTTCGCGAGCGCGGTCGCCTCGTCCAGCGTCACATCGCCCGAGACCACGAGCGCCGAGGAGCCCGGCTTCCAGTTCGCGGCGTGGAACTTCGCGAGATCGTCGCGCGTGATTCCAGCGACCGTGGAAGGCAGCCCCTGGGCCGGCCGCCCGTACGGGTGCTCCGGGCCAAAGGCCAGCATCGCGCGCACGCGCGCGCCGACGGCATTGGCGTTCTTCTCCTGCTGCGCGAGAGCGTCGAGGTGGCGCTTCTTCTCGCGATCGAACTCCGAGGCCGGATAGCTCGCGTTGCGGACGACGTCCGACACGATCGCCATCGCGGGATCCAGGTTGCGTTTCAGCGTCTCGAAAGACACGCGGGCGCTCTCTCGCCCGGCCGAGCCCGCCAGCGTCACGCCGAGGTCGCCGAGCGCGTCTTCGATCTCGAGAGCCCGGCGGGTCTGTGTACCCATGTCGATCTGTGTCGTCGCCAGGTGCGCGAGGCCGGCCTTCCCCGCGGGATCCGCCTCGGTGCCGGCCCGCGTCAGGAACGTGACGCCGACTTTCGGGAGGTCGCGCCGCTCGACGACGAAGAGCTCGACCCCGTTGTCGAGCTTCGCCGTGTCGACCTTCGGCGCCCGGAAGGGCCGGTCGGTGCCAGGCGCCGGCTCCTTCGAGCGGTCGAGCGCGGTTTCGGAGGCGCGCCCCGACGTCTCGATACGAAAGCGGACGAGCAGGCGGTTGTTGGTGTCGAGCCACTTCGCCACCGTCTGCCGGACGGACTCGGTCGTCGCGTTGCGGTAGCGGGCCATGTCCCAATCGAGCTTGCCGGGCTCTCCGAGAAGGACGTTGTACTGGTTCAGGCGGTCGGCCTTGCCCCCGAATCCGCCGATGCCCTCCAGGGCGGTCACGAAGGCGAACTCCTGCTTCGTCTTCGCCCGAGACAGCTCGGCGGGTGTCGCCCCCGTCTTGGCGAGACGCGCGATCTCCTGTGTCACGACCTTCTCGATCTGTTCGACCGCGACGCCCGGCCGCGCGGTCGCGATGACGGCGAACCAGCTCGAGATCTCGCTCGAAGCCTGGAATGCCTGAACGGCCGTGCAGAGTTGCCGGTCGTACACCAGCGCCTTATTCAGCCGCGAGGAGAGCCCGTCGGCGAGGACGAGCGAGGCCAGGTCGAGCTCGGCGTCGCCCGGGGCGAAACCCGGCGGCGAGGGCCAGGCCATGTAGACGCGGTCCTGCGGCACGCGGTCCAGCGCCTCGACGATCTTCTCCCCCTGAAGGGTCGGGATCCAGAGCGTGGGCCGGTCCAGGGGAGGCCCCGCCGGGATTCCGCCGAAATACTTCTCGACGAGCCGCTTGGCTTCCGCGGGATCGAAATCGCCGGCGATCACGAGCGAGAGGTTATTGGGCGTGTAGTAGGTCTTGAAGAAATCCGTAACGTCTTCGAGCGAGGCCGCGGTCAGGTCCTCGTGGCTTCCGATGACGGTCCACGAATAGGGGTGGCCGGACGGGTGGATGTTCTCGAGGATCAGCTTGAACCAGCGTCCGTAAGGCGTGTTCTCGAGCCCCTGCCGGCGCTCGTTCTTGACGACGTCGCGCTGATTGTCTAGCTTCTCCTTCGTCATCGCTGCCGGAAGAGTCGCCAGGCGGTCCGACTCGAGCCAGAGCAGGGTCTCCAGGTTCGAGGAGGGCACGGTCGCGAAGTAATTGGTGCGGTCCTGGTTCGTCGTGCCGTTGACACCTCCCTCCTGGAGGTTCGCGCCGAGCGTCTCGACGTACTTGAAGTAGTCCTCCTTCGCGTTCCCGGAGCCCTGGAACATCATGTGCTCGAAGAGGTGCGCGAAGCCGGTGCGCCCCGGCCGCTCGTTCTTGGAGCCGACGTGGTACCACTGATTCACGTTGACCATGGGCAGCTTCCGGTCCACGTGCAGGATCACCTGGAGGCCGTTCGGAAGCGTGTATTTCTCGAATTCGAGCTTCGGCGCGGCGCCGGCGGGTGTCGCCGGATCGGCCGCGGCCGCCGAAGCGCAAACGATCAGGAGCGACGCCAGGAGCTGGAAACGCCTCATGCAAAATCCCTCCTCATGCGGATCGATGGAGATACGGAGGACAGCGGTGGGGGTTTCGGCTTTGACCCCCCGTTTTTCCTCGGCTGCGAGCCCGGGACCCGTCGTATCCTACGGGACGGGAACGGGATGTCTCCGTCCGGCGGCCCGGAAGCCCTCTAGGCAGGACGAGTCCTCACGCTTCCGGGAGGAATACGATGAAACGCCGCTGCCTTGCCGGACTCGCTCCGGCTTTTTTCCTGTTCGTGCTCGCGTCGCCCGCATCCGCGCAGAAGCCGGCCTCCACGGCCCCCGCCAAGGCTGCTCCCGCCGCAACCCCGGTTCCACCGACGCAGGCGGCCGCCGTCCAGGAGCTCTTCAAGGCCGTCCAGATGCAGGAAGAAGTGCAGGACATGCCCGACGCGATGATCGCCTCAGAGGTCAGCCGCAACCCGGGGCTGGAGCCCTTCCGCGACGTGATGGTGAAGTGGCTCAAGAAGTACATGACCTGGCAGGCCATGGCGCCGGAGCTGACGAAGCTCTATGCGGCGAACTTCACCGAGGCCGAGCTCAAGACGATGGCCGCCTTCTACAGGACGCCCGCCGGGCAGAAGGCGCTCCTCAAGATGCCGGAGCTGACGCAGCGCAGCGCGATGATCGGAGCGCAGCTCGGTCAGGCGCACTCCGACGAGCTGAAGGGGCTCATGAGTGCGCGCAGCGCGGAGCTCGAGAAGAAGCAGAAGGCGGCGGCCGGAGCGGCGCCCCAGCCGGGCGCGGGCAAGCCGCCGGCCGCGAAGCCGGCGGCGCCCACGAAGAAACCCTAGTTCATCCGGAGGACTACTTCTCCGCCTGGCGGCTGCCTTTGAGCGAGCGCAGGAAGCTCGCCGGCAGCGTGCCGCGGATCGAGACGGCGTCCCCGTCATTGTCGATCTGAAACCGGCGGATGACCGAGACGAGCTCGGGAGACTTCTCCTGCACGGCCAGGCGCCACATGGCGAGCACGCCGCGCAGCGAGTCTTCCAGGAGGTCCCGGTTTTCCGCATCGGCCGTGACGCCGGTAGCGGCCAGCTCCACGGCGTCGCCGCGGACCGTCGCCTGGAGCGCGATGAGCGAGACGGACTTCATGGCGCCGACGATGGCCCGGGAGGGCTCATCATTCGGCTGCGCTCCGTCCCCGTCCGCGTGCCCGCCCCGGATCGACGGGAAGCGCGCCACGTCGACGAGCGCCCATGCGGAAGCCCGCGGGTCGATGCGCCCGAGACTCCGGCCCAGACCCGTGCCCGACGTCAGGCCGCCCGATCCGCCGTTCTCCTTGCGCGCCAGCGCGGCGAGCACGGCCGGCTCGTTGCCCGCGACGATCAGGCCGCGGTTGACCAGCGCGACTGCTCCCTCCGACCGGCCGCCCTTGTGCGACAGCCGGTAGTATGCGTCCCCCCCGGCGCTGCCCTGGAGCGAAGCGCCGCGCGCCGCCAGAGCGGATCCGAGCTTGTTCACGTCGAAGCGTCCCTCGAAGAGCACGAGCCCGTCTTCGGGATCTCCGGCCTGAGCACCTGGCGACATCGCCACGATGATCGTGTCGACGTCCTCCCGGGGCGTGAGCCCGGTCTCCTGGAGGAATCGTGCCGCGTCGCCGTCGGCCGAGATCTCGTCGAGCGCCGCGAACACGCGCGGTCCGAGCGGGCTGTTGCGCAGCTCGTTCCAGTGGATGACGGCGACGGTCGCCGCGCCGGCAGGGACCAAGGCGAGCGGGTCCTCGGTGCGCCGGACAGCCAGGAGATCGGCGGCGCACACCGCGGCGAGGAGGCCGGCGAGGGCGAAGCGCAGGGGAATCCGGAAGCGGTTCATGTCAGAAGTCCTTTCTGGAAAAAAGCCAGGAGGCCAGGGACAGGGCGGCGGCGCCGAAGAGCGCCGTCGATCCGAAAACAGCGAGGTGGTTGATGCTTGCCAGCCGTCCGGGAGCCTCGGCGCCGGCCACGAGGGCGACCGTGGCTTGGCCGAGCTCGGCCGTCTTGGGCAGGACCCAGTACAGCCCGTCGATCACCTTCGCGGCCGTCTCCGTCGACACGGCGGCCGAGAACTTGTCGTGGACGACGAGGATCGCGGCGAAGAAGAAGACCGCGTAGGTCCCCATCAGCGACACGCCGGTCGACGACGTAACGACGCCGATCAGGAACGCGAAGGCCATCAGCGTCGCGATCGCGAACAGAATGACGAGGCCCGCCAGCAGGAAGCGCGGGTGGAGGACGCGCGTCTTCCAGACGATGATCAGCCACATCGTACCGATCAGGTACGCCAGGTTCGCCGCCGCGAGCAACAGGCCGCCGGCGTAGCGCGAGAGCAGGAGCTTCACGCGGCCGACCGGGCGCGAGAGATACAGGTCGATCGTGCCCTTCTCCTGGAGGCGGGGCACTAGGTGCGCCGTGGCGAAAAGCGCGAGGAAGGTCCCGACGAGGTACAGGAACCCCGAGAACCCCGACTCGAAACCCAGCACGATCTTGTCGATCTCGACCGGACCCCCGCCCATATCGACGGACTGTCCGAACAACTTCGCGCCGGCGAGGGCGCCGTCGACGATGTCGAGGTTGACCGCCGCCGCGAAGATGAGGATGAAGAGCGAGGAGAGGGTGAAGTAGGCGATCAGCGTCCAGCGCGCGGCCGCCTCGCGGAACACCTCCTGGATGCTGGCGGCGAAGGCCCTCATAGGACCCGCTCCTTGTCCGGATCGTCTTCGCGCACGAGGTCCACGAACACGTCCTCGAGGCTCGTGCGCACGGGCGAGAGCTCCTGGAGCTTCCCGCCCCCCTGGCGCAGCCGGTCGACCAGGACGTTCAGGTGGTCGACGTCCCGCGTCGTCAGATCGAAGTGGCCGTTGACCTGGTCGACCGAAGCTCCCGTCTCGCGAAAGGCGGCCAGCACCGCGTCGTCGACGCCCGTCGCGACGAGCCGGTAGCGCGATCGCGTGGCGGTCAGGTCCTCGATGCGCCCCTCGGCCACGACCTTCCCGGACCGGAGCACGGCGACGCGGCCGCAGATGCGCTCGATCTCGGAGAGCAGGTGCGAGTTCAAGAGAATCGCCTTGCCGCGCGCGGCCTCCTCCTGAAGGAGGTCGCGGATCTCGCGGCGCCCGACCGGATCCACCCCGTCGGTCGGCTCGTCGAGCAGCAGCACGTCGGGATCGTGGACGAGCGCCGCCGCCAGCCCCAGACGCTGCGTCATGCCCTTGGAAAACTTCTTCACGCGCACGTCGGACCAGGCCGACAGCCGGACGCGCTCGAGCAGCTCCGGGGCTCTCTTTGACAGGGCCGCGGAATCCATGCCCGACATCCGGCCGAAGATGTTCAGCGTCTGCCGGGCGGTCAGATAGCCCGGGAACCGGTGCCCTTCCGGCAGATAGCCGACCCGCCGGCGGCTCTCGGGGTTGGAGGCGGGCAGGCCGAAAAGCGCCGCCCGGCCCCCCGTGGCGCGGGTCAACCCGAGCAGAATTTTCACCGTCGTAGTCTTCCCGGCGCCGTTTGGCCCAAGCAGGCCAAAGACTTGGCCCGGCTCGACGCGCAGGGAAACGCCGTCCAGGGCGGTGAACTGCCGCGAGGAGAACCGCGAGCGGTAGACCTTGCGCAGGCCCTCCGCCTCGATCGGAGTGTCGGTCACGATAGAGAGAACGAAGAAGGGAGGGGGAAAGTTCAGCCGGCGCTCCGACTATCGGTTTTCCGGCCATCGCTCGCCGGGCCGGCAACCGGTCGACCAGAACGCCCCCGCGCCTCCGGGTCGCGCTACTCGGACCTCGACCACGGGGGGACGATCCCGTTGACGCGCGCGTAGGCGATCGCCTGGCCGAGGTGCTCGTGTAGGTTGTTCAAGATCAGTATCAGGACCTGGCGCTCCGTCATCTCGCGGCCCCCGAAGACCTTGACCTTCTTGTCGAGGTCCGCGTCAGGGACGATCCTCCCGGCCTCCTTCGCGTTCTCGAGCGACTTCTTGAGCAGCTCGACGATCTTCGGCTTGTCCGTGATCGTCTTCTCGGAGTCGCGCGTGATGCCCTCCAGACGCTTCCCGCCGACGAAGGTCGGGATCGTGGAGTTGCTCCCCACAATGTGCATGAAGACCTCGCCGATCGACCGCACGCCTTCCGCGGGGCGCCAGCCGTACTTGTCCGCCGGAATCGCCTCGGCCAGCTCCACGATCTTTTTGCCGACGCTGTCGACCTCCGCCAGGTACTCGGCGCGGAGGCCCGAGGCGGGGGCGGCCGGAACCGCAGCGGGGCGGGCCGGCATCTCCGTGCTCGTCGTCGTCGGAGCCTGAGCTAGGGCCAGCGCCGACAGGCTGCAACCCAGAATCGCGAGAACCGTGGCGCGTCGTTTCATGGATGATCTCCTTTGGAGGTCTTGGGCTGGAAGAAAGCCCACCGAGCGCGAGAGTATACGGCGCGATGGCACGGAGATGGCGACGGGCGCTCCTGGCCGTCGGAGCCGGTGCGGGGTTGCTGGCGGTTGGGAGCGTCATGGAAGACCGGTTCCTCTACTTTCCGACTCGTGAGCTCGCCTCGACACCGGCGGCCTACGGTCTCCAGGCCGAGGAGCTCGCGGTCACGGCCGAGGATGAGGTGCTGCTCCGCGGCTGGTGGATCCGCGGCCGCGGAAAGCGCGCGCTGCTCTTCTTCCACGGCAACGCCGGTAACGTGGCCGACCGGCTCGACCGGGCGAAGATCCTCTGCGAGCGCCTCGGGCTCGACGTCGTCCTGGTGGACTACCGGGGCTACGGGAAGTCCCAGGGCGCCCCGTCCGAGGAAGGCCTGTACCGGGACGCCCGGGCGATCCACGGAGCGGCGGTCGAACGCGGATTTCGCCCCGAGAACATCGTCCTCTTCGGGGAGTCCCTCGGCTCCGCCGTCGCGATCCAGCTCGCCCTCGACCGGCCCTCCGGAGCCGTCGTGCTCGAAACTCCCTTCCTGTCGCTCGCCGCGATGGCGCGGGAGCATTACCCGTTCGTGCCGAGGTTTCTCCTGCGCAGCCGTTACGACAACGCGGCGAAGATCCCCGCGGTCGCGCCACCGAAGCTCTTCCTCGTCGCGGAGAGAGACGAGATCGTTCCGCCCGACCACGGCCGTCGCCTCTTCGAGCTGGCGAAGGAGCCGAAGATGCTCTTCGTCATTCCCGGCGCCGGGCACAACGACACGTACCTGACGGGCGGGGAGGCGTACTGGAGGCAGTGGGAAACGTTCCTGGGCTCGCTCGACGCGAACCCGTGACCTCGACTTCTACTTCGCGAGGCGGTTGTACTTCTCGAGCGCCAGGCGCAGCCCGTCGTGCGGCAGCGCGCGGACGGTGACGCCGTTGGCACCGGTCATCGTCTCGGCAGCCACCATCGCGTTGACGATCGCCTCCTCGGTCGCCTGCACGGTCGCCGTGAACAGCGGGTCCATGGCTCCGTTGGAGAGCATCGTCACGGGTACTGCCGCCTCCGCGGCTCCGGCGCCCGGGTTCGCGGTCGAGAAAGCGATGAAGATGTCTCCCGACCCGTTGCCCGAGACCGACCCCGTGCGCGCCAGGCCCATCGTGGCCCGCCGCGTCAGGCGTTTGAGCTGGTGCGGCAGGAGCGGGGCGTCGGTGGCGACCACGATGATGATGGAGCCCGAGTCGGCGTCGCGCGCCCCCGCGCCCAGGATTTCCCGGCCCACCGGGACGCCGGCGATGAGCAGATCCCTCTTGCGGCCGCAGTTGCACTGGACGAGGACGCCGACGGTGTAGCCGCCCTGCTCGGCGGGCAGCCGCCGGGAGGCCGTGCCGATACCGCCCTTGAAGCCGTAGCAGATCATCCCGGTGCCGCCGCCCACGTTGCCCTCGGGCACGGGGCCCCCCGTGGCGGAGGACAGCGCTTCGTCCACGTGCGCGGGCTTGACGTGGAAACCGTTGACGTCGTTGAGCTCGCCGTCCCAGGTCTCGGCCACGACCGGAAGCGACCACCAGTATCCGGTCTTGTCCGCGGCGCCCCGCCGCACGCGCCACGCGATGACTTCGTCGCGCACCGTACCGACGCTGTGCGTGTTGGTGATCATGACGGGCCCTTCGAGGAAGCCCGACTCCTCGACCCAGGTCGTTCCGGTCATCTCACCGTTGCCGTTCTGCGAGAACCACCCCGAGAAGACGGGGTCCCCGTCGGAGGTCGCTCCGCGCGGCAGCACCGCGGTGACCCCCGTGCGCACGGGGCCCTGCCCGACCTTCAGCGGACCGTCGCCCCGGATGATGGTGCTGTGCCCCACCTCCACGCCGCGCACGTCGGTGATCGCGTTCTGCGGGCCCGGCGTGCCGTCGAAGGGAACGTCGAGCTGCCGCGCGCGGGACTTGTCGGCGGCTGCAGCGGCGGCGGCAGCGAGGAGTAGAACAGCGGAGACCGATCCGAGGCGGCATTTTTTCATGCAGCGCAGTCTAACCGTTCGGCGGGTTAGAGTCGCCGCGATGACGCCCCCGCGACGCATCGCCCTTTCCGCCGTCGCGGCTCTTCTGGGATGCGCCGCTGTGTCGCCCGCGCAGCAGTCCTACCACTTCCGGCCCGAGCGCGCGCGGCGGCCGCTGGAGCTCGCGGTCCGGCCGGGCGATCGTCTCCGCGTCGAGGCCGGCGGCTGCTTCCGCGCCCCCGACCAGACGCTCGTGCCGCTGCTGCAGCCCGACCGCGACGCGGAGCAGGGCCTCATCTTCATCCCCGGCGTGACGATGAGCTTCGTCCCGATCGCCGATCTCTTAGGAAGCGACCTCGTCGTGCCGCCCCATCTCGACTATCCGGACGCGCCGAAGATCTGGATCGACTGGGGGCGCTTTCGCCACGATCCCCTGGAGAGCTCGGCCGGCCTCACTTCGCCGCTACCCTGCGATACGCCGAACCGGCAGCCGCACCTGGACATCCGCGTCGCGCCGGGCTCGGGTCCGGATACCGTAGCCGCCGGCACCTTGACGCTCGAGCTTTCGCGCTACGACCGGAACCGTTTTCCGCTCAACCCCACCTGGTCGGGCGGAGGGACGCGCGACCTCTGCCGATCCTGCGACGGATTGCGCCTTACGAGCCGCCCGGACGGGAGCCCCTGGATTCCAGGCCTGCGCTCGGTGCGTTGCACCCTGCAACGGCCGTCGCTCGACTGGGGCGGCTGCTCTCCCCGTTGGGAGCCCTGTCGGGAGGAGAACGGCCGCCGCCGCGGGCGCGGCCTGTCGGGTCACGTCAACTTCGGACCCGCCACCTACACGGGAAAGATCTCGACCGTCCGCCGGGGGCCCGTCCACATCGCGCGCGACGGCGACGCCGAGCTCTTTCTCGAACCCGACGGCGGCGGAGCGGTCCTCGCGCAGAGCCCGGGAACCAAGTACGACCGGAAGATCGGCCTCGAGTTCTCGACGCCGGAAACGGTCCGTTGGTTCCGAACCCCCTGGTGGCGTCGGTTCCCCTTCCGCGAGGTGAGCTACCGGCCGTACGCCTCGCTCCTCGGAAACCTGCGCCGGCACGCAGGCGAAAAGGGCCCTTTCCCTTCGCTGGACCGGCGGCCCGGCACCGTCATCGGTCTCTTCGGTGTCGACAACGCCCACGACGCGCACAGCGAGCTCCATCCGGTTTACGCGGTCGCCGTCCAGACCGAGGCCGTACCGGATCGCGAGACCTGGCAGATCTTCGCGCGCTCCTGGGGCACCGGGGGGGACTGCGGCGGACGGCTTGACCACCGCCTGGACTCTCCGCGTCTGATCTTGCCGCTGTCGGCCGGAGCGGCCTGGTCTTCCGTCCAAGGGCGCCTTTTCGACCATGGGCTTCCCTTCGCCGACTGGAAGGTCTACGCGGGCAACGGCGCTCCGATTCTGGTCGTCGACCTGCCACCCGATCGCCCCTGCGCGGTCGTCGAAGGCCAGCTCATCCTGAGCAGCGAAAAGGACGGGGGCACGCCGCTTCACGAAGGCGAGCCGTCGCTCTCCGAGCCGGCGCGCTGGAATTCCGTGCCGGGCGGCGACCAGCTCTGCACGCTCGAGAGTTGGTTCCTGCCGGTGCCGTAGCGGTCCACGAAGCGATGCTCATCGTCGGAGCCCCTTTCAACCCAGGCAGACCCACAGCAGTAGGGAACGCCGATACTCCGGCGTTTATGGTCCCCGGAATCTCTTCGGGTTTTCCGTGGTGTGGTAGGAAGATCCCGTGACGAGCGTCGGAATCTTCGGCTTCGGCCGGATCGGCCGCAACCTCGTCCGGCTCCTCCACGCGCGAGAGGACATCCGGATCGGCGCCGTCAGCGACCTCGCGGAGCCCGAAGGCCTCGCCTACCTCCTGAAGTTCGACACGCTGCTGGGCCGGTTTCCGGAAGCAGTCTCCGTCGAAGACGGCACGCTGGTCGTCGGGGGGCGGCGCATCCCGCTCTTCACCGGGAAGGACCAGCCGGCCGTGCCGCGCTGGGGCGAGCTCGGCGTAGACACCGTGCTGGAGGCGACGTCCCGCGGACTCACGCGCGCGCAGGCCGAGGCCCACCTGGCGGCGGGAGCGCGCCGCGTGATCCTGCTGGCGCCTCCGATCGAGCCGCCCGACATCACCGTCGTCGCGGGCATCAACGACGACCGGATCTCGCCGGCGCACCGCGTCGTCTCCAACGCCTCCTCGACGGTGCACTGCCTGGCGCCAATCGCGAAGATCCTCCACGCGTCCTTCGGCATCCGGCGCGCGATCTTCACTACGATCCACTCCTACACGAGCGCCCACCGGCTGGCCGACGTCCCGGCCGAGGACAAGCGCCGCGGGCGCGCGGCCGCCGAGAACATCATTCCCCAGGAGTCGCGCTCCCCCGGCATGGTCGTCGAGCTCCTGCCCGAGCTTGCGGGGCGCCTGACCGGCTACGCGATGAACGTCCCGGTGTCGAACGGCTCGGTCGTGGACCTCGTGTGCTGGCACGAGAAGCCCGTCACGGCGGCGGCCATCAACGACGCCTTCCGAGCGACGTCCGGTGAATCACGCTGGAAAGACATCCTGAACTTCGAGACCGAGCCGATCGTCTCCTCCGACATCGCGCGCTCCCCCTTCTCGGCGACCTTCGACTCGCTCGCAACGATGACGCTCCAGGACCGGGTCTCGAAGACGCTGTCCTGGTTCGACTCGGGTTACGGCTACGCGCACCGTGCCGTCGATCTGGTCGAGCGCTTCGCCCGGCTGGAGGGGGCGGCGTGACGGCGCGCGTCGGCATCAACGGCTTCGGCCGGATCGGGCGGAGCGTCTTCCGCATCCTCTCGGACCGCGACGACATGGAGGTCGGGGTCATCAATGACCTCTTCGACAACGACCACCTCGCCTACCTCCTCAAGTACGACACCGTCATGCACGTCTTCCCGAAGGACGTGCAGACGGACGCCGACAGCATGACGGTCGCCGGCAAGCGCATCGCGATGACCTCCGAGAAGGACCCGGCGAAGATTCCGTGGGGCGCGCACCGAGTGGACGTCGTCGTCGAGGCGACCGGCCGTCTCTTGACGCGCGAAGTCCTCGCGAAGCACCTCGAGGGCGGGGCGCGGAAGGTCATTCTCACGGTCCCGGCGAAAGACGAGATCGACGCCATGATCGTCATGGGCGTCAACGACCACACGCTCCGGCCCGAGCACCGGATCGTCTCCAACGCTTCCTGCACGACAAACTGCCTTGCGCCGATCGCGAAGATCCTCGACGAGCGCTTCGGCATCGAAGAGGGCTTCATGACGACCGTGCACGCCTACACCAACGACCAGCGCCTCGCCGACGTGCCGCACAAGGACCTGCGCCGCAGCCGTGCGGCCGCCGAGAACATCATTCCGACGACGACCGGCGCGGCGCGCGCCGTGGGCAAGGTGCTTCCGAGTCTCAAGGGCAAGCTCGACGGAATGGCGATGCGCGTCCCGGTCCCGGACGGCTCGATCGTGGACCTGACCTGCCGGCTCCGCACGCCCGTCTCGGTCGAGGACGTCAACAGGGCCGTGAAGCAAGCGGCCGACGGACCCCTGAAAGGCATCGTCGAGTACAGCGAGGTCGCGCTGGTCTCCTCCGACATCATCGGCAACCCGCACTCCTCGATCTTCGATGCCCTCTCGACACAGGCGGCCCGCGACGGCTACGTCAAGATTCTGGCGTGGTACGACAACGAGTGGGGCTACTCGAACCGCGTCGTCGACCTGATCGGCCGCCTCGTCGCCGTCGGGGGGTAGCCCTGCCCCACCTGACTCATTTTGCGGCCGCCGTCGCGTTCGCTCTGGCCCCGGCTCCCGAGGAGCTGGCGCGGGGCCGCGTCACCGAGACGCTCGTCTGCCGTGAGGCTCCCGGCCAGAGCTACGCGCTCTACCTGCCGTCCTCGTACGACGACGCGAAGCCCGCCCCCATCCTCTACATGCTGGATGCGCGCGGGCGCGCGCTCCTGCCGATCGAGCGCTTCCGCGAAGCGGCGCAGGAGCACGGCTGGATCCTCGTGTCGTCCTACAACACCCGCAGCGACACGCAGGACGACCCGAACACGGCAGCAGTCGCAGCTTTCTCGCGTCCCAGTAGTGCGACCCGGGACGCCGTGAGCACCCTAACCAGCGTTTGCAGCTGACGAGGCCCGCCCAGGAGTTGCATGGGTCTGGGAGGCGTTGAGACTGGCTCGGGAGGCCGATACCTCCCGAGCGGAGCTCGGTAAAAGCCTTAACCGACGATCTGGATGGCAGCCCTCCGTCGCTCTACATGTTTGAGCGAGGTTCTGAGTGGAAGGCCCGTTTCGATGACACCATGGCGATCGACCCACCTCCGTTTCTCCGGGGAGTGTGGCGAGACTCGATATCGAGAGGTCTGGGATAATCAAGATCGTGAATACCGGCGAAGTGTTCCGCTCATCCAGTGAGCGGCCAGCCTAGCCCGCGCGTGCAGCGGACTCGCAGGGCACACGAGGGCAGACATGCTTGATCGCATCGCGGCCGGGCGCACCGACCTCGTAGTCGACTATCTCGCCGAGGGCCACCCCTCGGATTCCCGGGACCGCAACGGGGTGAGTCTCATCGCATGGTGCGCCTACTACGGCGATGTCAGTGCCATACGATTCTTGCTCGCCAACGGGGAATCGTTCGGGTCGCTGGGCGAGAACCTGGGCCTCAACGGTGCTGCGTTTCACGGGCACTGGCGACTCTGTCAGTTCCTCATCGAAAACGGCGCCGATGTGAATCGCCCTTTGCCTGATACAGGCGAAACACCATTGCACGAGGCCTTGTGCACGACGAATCGGCTTGCCCACGACCTCGTCGTCGAGGTTCTACTCGCCAGGGGCGCGAATCCAAACTGTGTGACCAAGCCATCCGTTGAAACCGGTAGTTTCATGCGAGACTGCAGAACGAAGGCCGAAACCCCTCTCCATCGTGCCGCCGCTTTCGGGACTGGAGAGACCATCCAGCTTCTTCTGGATGCGGGGGCCATCATCGACGCCAAGGACATGAATGGAGATTCGCCGCTCACCTGGGCGAGTTGGCACTTGCGCCCTGTCGCGATTCTCCGGCGGCTATGTTATGGCGGCTTTGTCATCGACCCGGAATATGGGGGCGGCATGCAGGCCAATCTGCTTGGGAAACCGCGTGGCTAACAGGACGGCCAAAGCCGGTGAAGCATGCGACTCGCCGAGGGAGGTTGGCCGGCCTAACCCGCGCGTGCAGCGGACTCGCTGCGCTCGCCGCTGAGCTTGTTTCATTAGGCAAACGAGGAAAAGCGTCGATGATCTCAGCGCGAGAAGCACTCGAACGCCTGCGAGAGGGGAATCGTCGCTTCGTTTCAGACGTTCGGAGCCACGGCAGCCTTGCGAGCCAGACGCGCCGCATCGAGTTGGCGGCAGGTCAGGAGCCATTCGCCATCATCCTCGGATGCTCCGACTCGCGGGTGCCAGCAGAGATCGTCTTCGACCAGGGCCTGGGCGACCTGTTTGTGATCCGTGTTGCCGGAAACATCGTCGCTTCATCTCAGGTCGGTAGTGTCGAGTTCGCCGCTGCGCGGTTCGGTACCCGGCTGGTCGTGGTTCTGGGGCACTCCCGGTGCGGGGTGGTCCTGGCGACTCTGGAAGAGCTTCAGCAGCCGACGGATCATCAGTCGCAGGACCTGCGTTCGATCGTCGATCGTGTTCGGCCATCCGTGGAAGCGTTGTTGGCGACAGAGCTCAGGCACGACCCGGACGCTCTGGTGCGGCAGGCCGTTCGGGCCAACATACGCGCCTCAGCGAACCATCTGCGACATGGCTCGGAAATCCTCGAGCAGCTGGTCCAGAAAACTGGACTCCTGGTAGTAGGTGCCGAGTATTCGCTGGAGACGGGGGTCGTTGATTTCTTCGATGGTGTGCCGGAGGCTGGCCAAGATACGTTAGGCGGATCAAGTCCATGAAGGAGAAACCCGTCGAATGATCTGGATCTGGATAGCATTTATCGCATTTGTCCTACTGGTGCTCGCATTGGACCTGGGCGTCTTTCACCGCAAAGCCCACGTCGTCGGCGTCAAGGAGGCCCTCGCCTGGTCGGCCGTGTGGCTCGCCATGGGGTTGTCGTTTGCCGTGTTCGTGTACTTCGCCTACGACGGACAGTGGTTTGGGCTTGGCACCGTGGTGGACGCGGTCGATGGACTATCGAACGACGGCGCAAGGGCAACGGAGAAGTACCTGACCGGCTACGTCGTCGAGAAATCGCTCAGCGTGGACAACATCTTCGTGATCGCCATGATCTTCGGCTTCTTCGCGGTGCCTCCCCTTTACCAGCACCGCGTGCTGTTCTGGGGCATCCTCGGCGCTCTCCTCTTGCGCGGCGCGATGATCGGCCTGGGTGCGAAGCTGATCGCCGAGTTCCATTGGGTTCTGTACCTCTTTGCCGTTTTCCTGATCCTGACGGGGATCAAGATGCTTTTCCTCAAGACGGAGCAAACCGACCCCAACCAGAACGTCGTGGTCCGCTTGACGCGCCGCTTGTTCCCGGTGACCGCCAGGTTTCACGGCGAGCACTTCATCGTTCGCGCCGGCGCACCCGCGTCGTACGAGAGCGAGGTCCCCGGTGCGCCCGAGCTGCCAGATGAGGTCGTCGACAAGGCTCGCCCGGGAACGCTGCTGTTCACGCCTTTGGCGCTGTCCCTCGTCATGGTCGAGACAACCGATCTGATCTTCGCGGTCGACTCGATCCCGGCCATCTTCGCTATCACGGGCGACCCCTTCCTGGTCTTCACCAGCAACGTCTTTGCGATTCTCGGCCTCCGGTCGCTCTATTTCGCACTGGCCGGGATGGTGAAGAAGTTCCGTTACCTCAAGGTCGCGCTCGCCCTGGTCCTGCTGGTCGTGGGCGTCAAGATGCTGCTTGCCGAATGGCTGAAGCTCTCCCTCGGGAGGCACTTCAACTTGTATCTGCTGATGGTGGTGCTCGCAATCCTGGCCGCCGGAATCGCTGGTTCACTGCTGGCTGAACGCCGGGACATGAACCGCCTGACAAGGCGTTAGACGCGCCCGGAAAGCGTGGGGAGGATGATATGAAACCAGGGCCTGGAGTTCCATTTCTCGTCATCGGCATCGCGTTCATCGCCCTGGGCATCACGGGTCAGCGGGTCTTCCTCGCGATCGGCGTCGTCTTCCTGGCACTCGGAGCGGCGCTCATGGCTCGGCAGCGAAAGAAACCATGAGCAACACTAGGCTGGCGGTGCGCTGGGTCTTCTGGGCCCCTTACCTTCTCAGTCTCCTGCGCATCGTCGCGGCGTTACTCTTCATGCAGTACGGAAGCACGAAGCTCTTCGCGTTTCCCGCGGCCACCATGCCGGGCGGCGGCACGGCGCAGGTCACGTCGCTCGCGGGTATTGCGGGACTCATGGAGCTCGTCGGAGGGACCTTTCTTCTCGTCGGCCTGTTCACTCGCCCCGTGGCCTTCCTCTTGTCGGGCCAGATGGCGGTGGCCTATTTCATGGGACACGCACCTCAAGGGCTCTGGCCG
>JBKJWL010000091.1:0-21029 GCA_046716885.1 Thermoanaerobaculia bacterium
CGACCGTTCTGGTGGTCGATGACGACGCGGCGGTGCGCACCGCCCTGCTGCAGTTTCTCGACGAGTACGGGTACCGGGCGGTCGGAGCGGAGAACGGGCAGGAAGCTCTCGCCCTCGCCGAGTCCGAAGCGCCGCGGCTGATCCTCCTCGATCTGATGATGCCCGTCATGGACGGCTGGCAGTTCCTCCAGCAGTGGCAAGGCAGGCCCCAGAAAGAACGGTGCCCAGTCGTCCTGCTCTCAGGGCTGGCTTTCATCAAGGACGCGCCCGGCGTCGCCGACTTCCTTTCGAAACCCGTCGATGTCGCCAAGCTCGTCGCCTGCGTTCGGCGGCTCTGCCCGTAAGCCGCGGCCTCTCCGCGAGGAGGAACGGGTCTTGCAAGGTCCCTTTTCCGACTACCAACGCGGTTAAACTTAGGAGGGAGAAATGGACATGAGCACGCTTCTCATCATCATCCTGATCGTTCTTCTGCTCGGGGGCGGCGGCTTCTGGTACCGGGGCCGGCGGCGGTAGGCCGTTCCCGCGGCTTCGCAAATCCTTCCCCCTGAAGGGGCTTCGAAGACAAAAACGCCGGGAGCTAACTCCCGGCGTCAAAATGACTTGGTTGCGGGGGAGGGATTTGAACCCTCGACCTTTGGGTTATGAGGACTCCTCGAAAGTTGGTTCCAGTAGACAAAACGCTTAAATAGGCGACTGAGGGAGGCGTCCGTGTCGTAATTCCCGTCTGGTGTAGACGCGAGATCGCCCGACTTTCGCCCGACCATCGTCTGGGGACTTGGCCCCGCTCCCGGCGAGGCCGCTTCAGCCATTCCCTCATTCCCTTCATGGACAGCCACGATACCGCCGTGCTCCACAGGTCCGTTCCCCTAGCCCTCCTTGCGAATCAGCTTCCACAACGCCACCCGGTCCGGAGCGAGCAGCTCCTCGATGCGGGGGGAGTTGACGTGGGCGACGATGATCTGGCCAACCTCGGTGTTCACCTCGGAGAAGAGGCCGTGCGATTTCATCTTCGTGGTCTGGTATTTGTTGTCCTCGCTGGGACTGACGTAGTGCACGGAGTCGCTCTTGTAGCGGTGCACCAGCCAGAGATGGACGAGTGTCATCAGCCGCTTCTTGCGCAGCGACTCCTCGAAGGTGTTCTGGTCGCGCACCGAGAGGATGTTGCGGCCGCGACGGTCCTGGAAGGGAGCAAAGATGACGTTGGCGAGCTTGTCGTTGCCGTCGCCACCGATGCTGAGCTCGAGCAGCTCCGAGCCGGCGCGCTGCGGCAGCAGTTTCACGCCCAGCTTGTAGGTGAGCCGATAGTGCGCGCCCCACATCGCCAGCCACTCCTCGAGCAGCTTCTTGGGCAATTCAGTCTGGATGAGATGCTGGTGCTGGGTCGAGCCCTTGCCCATCGCCTTGGTGGTGGCGGTGCGCCCTGAGGAGGCCAGGAGGGCGGCGTCGACGCGCGGCCCGCCGACGAGCGTCTGCGGCGTTTTGTAGGGGGACTCGACGAGGCGAATCTTGCGCTGCAGGCGGGCGAGCGCCAGCATGCCCTCTTGCTTGAGGGCGGTGGCAAACTCCTCGGCGGCTACGCCGTCGATCTGGTGGCCGCCGTAGGTTATGAAGTTGAAGACGAAGCCCATCTTACCGAGCTCCTCGGGGAAAGTCTCCATCTCCTCGTCGCTCATTCCGGTCGAGTCCCAGTTGAAGGACGGCGACAGGTTGTAGGCCAGCATCTTCTCCGGGAACACGGCGTGGATCGCGGCGGCGAACTTGCGGGCGTCATCGAGGTTCGCCGTCTTGGTCTCCATCCACAGGATGTCAGCGAAGGGCGCGGCGGTGAGCGACTTGGCGATGGCGTACGGGATGCCGCCGAGGATCTGGTAGTAGCCCTCGGGGGTCTTGGCGTGCTCGCAGTCCCAGATGATCTGGACGCCGAGCGACTTGGCCTTCTCCTTGGCCGCCCACAGCGAGGCGCGCTGGGCGAAGCGGCGCCACTGCGCGGCGCTCATCTCGAGCGGCTCGCCCTCGCTGGCCCGGAACTCGAGCACCTCGGCCACCGACTCGT
Organism: Thermoanaerobaculia bacterium; assembly: GCA_046716885.1. Taxonomy (GTDB): domain Bacteria; phylum Acidobacteriota; class Thermoanaerobaculia; order UBA5066; family Gp7-AA6; genus DAHUXD01. The sequence continues at coordinate 2,054 of JBKJWL010000091.1, forward strand.
CGTAGGTCTCGAGGCCGGCCTCCTCCTCCCAGGCCTCGAGGAAGCGCGAGGCGACGCCGTCGAATGCGGCGTCGATCGTGAGGTGCTTGCCCTGCTGGTAGGCGGCGGCGCTCTCGGCGGCGAGAGCGGCGAGTCCCTTGCGCTCGAGCCAGCTGTCAGCGGCCCGGTACTCCTCGTCGCATAGCGCGTAGAGCAGGTGGCCATTGAGCTCGCGGACCCCGAGATCGTAGAAGCGCTTCACCAGCGCCAGGTAGCCGCTTTTGTAGGACGGCAGGTTAACGTTGGTGGCGCCGAGGACGAACGGCTGGTCGCGCTCGTCGCCGCGGCCGTCGAGCAGCGTCGCCGCCTCGGCGTCGGTGCGGGCCACGATGATGCCGGGGACCCTCATGACGTCGAGTTGGAAGCGCGCCGCGTTCAAGCGCTTGATCTGCTCGTCCTGCGGCACCAGAACCTTGCCGCCCTGGTGGCCGCACTTCTTGGTGCCCGGGCGTTGGTCCTCGATGTGGTAGCCGGGCACGCCGGCTTCGACGAAGCGCCGCACGAGATTGCGCACGTGGGGGTCACCGCCATGGCCGGTATCCGCGTCGGCGATGATGAACGGGCGATAGTCGCAGGCCGGCGTCGCGCTGAGCTGCTTCTCGGACATGCGCGAGCGGAGAAACTGCTGGTTGCGGTCGGCGGTGAGCAGGGCGCGCACCAGCACCGCGGCCTCGTCGGGCACCTGGCTGAGAGGGTAGCTCGCCAGATCGGGTCCGGGGTCCTCGCTCGTCGAGCCCCTGGCCGAGGTCGCCCAGCCGCCGAGGTAGATGCCCTCGATCCCCAGGCGCTTGATCACCACCGCCTGGCCGGGCGAGTACGGACCGAACGTCGTGATGCTCTTTCTCTCGGCGAATAACTGGCGCAACCGGTCGTAGAACGCCGCCGCCGCCTCGCGCGCCACGGTGTAGTCGCGGGCGATGGTGCCGCGCTGCTCGACGACTTGGCGCGCCGTGTACAGACGCGTCGTGCCCGCGAACCGCGAGCTCTCGAACCACTTCTGGGTCTCGGCGACTTCCTGCTCGAACGACGTCATGTCGGCGCTCCTGCTAATGTCGAGTCACAGAAGTCTTGATAACCCATCGAGTGTACAGCCGGGGCAGCGGTGTCCGTTCGGCGTGGCCGTAGGGGCGGGGGGAAGCTTCGGCCTTCAGCCGGCGCTGCCTAATGTCTGGAGTAGCCGTTGGTGGTCGGCTCTCCCCGCCCGCGGGCGGCCGCGAGCGCCGCCCCTACGACACCAAACCACTCCGTGACTTCTGTTACAGCACACTAGTTCTCGAAATCCGGGTTCTCGGTCAGGCGCGTGTCGTCTCGCCGGAACGCGTCGATGAAGCTCGCGACGCGTTGCTTCGCCGTCTCGAGGTCGTGGTTGTTGAGGTTGAGGTTGAGCAAGTCGATGTACCACGGCGGCTTGAGTGACTCGTGGACGTAGGCCTCGACGATGGCGCGGGCGATCGGCAGCGTCGTCAGCTTCGAGTCCTCGTGGACGTCGCGGTTGCTCGCCCGTAGCAGCTTGGCGTACTCCTCGTCGCGGAGCCGGGCGAACAGCGCGGCGGTGAGGGCGTCGCCGGCGCGCACGCCGGTCTCCGGGTCGTCTTCGGTGAACCGGGCGCTCTTGTGCAGCCACTCCCAGAGGATGCTCATCCGGATCTCGCCAGTCGCCATGTCCTCCATCAGGTAGAGCACGTAGTCGTTGCCAAAGAAGTCGGCGGGCTTGAGGGCGACGGCCTGAAAGCCCCGGCCGAAGGCATTGCCGTACTGCAGAGCGACGCTGAGCAGATCGCGCGCGCCGCGGACGGTTCGCGGCGCCGGCTCCAGCAGCGTCAGGCCGTCGGCGTCCTCCGGCGTGTAGGTGAGGCGCGGGAACTGGCGGCCGAGCTGATTGTCGGCGCCGGCCCGCTCCCACACGGGCCGCATGATCTGCACCATCTTCCAGTGCGCCACCCACTTGCCGCTCGCGCCTTCGCGCTGCTCGCGCTCGCCGCCGGCGACCGCCAGCTGCATGCCGGCGGCGACACCCGCCGCCGAGCCCACCGGGATGTTGGCCTCCATCCCGCCCTCCCATAGCGCGCAGCGGCCGTCTCGGTCGGGGGTGTTCACCGCCCGGCGGACGCGGTCTTCGTAGCGGCGCATGTAGCCGTAGGTCATGCCAATCGCGTCGATGTTGGGGTTGACGAACGTCGCGTCCCACGTCATGGCGTCGGCGACGCTGTTGATGTAGTCCCAGCGGCCGGTGTTGAAGCCGACGAAGTGTGTCCCGAGCGCGGCGCGGATCTCCATCAGCTGAAAACAGGCCTCGATCTGCTCGACGAGCACGTAGACCTTGATCGTCCCGACCGTGAGCCCGAGGTGCCGCTCGAGCGCCGCGAGCATGTCGTTCCACAATGCCGCCTCTTCGGCGGTCTGGACCTTCGGGAGGTAGAGGACGATGGACCGGCCCTCGGCGCGCAGCCGCTCGCGGTTGTTCACGACGTAGAGCACGAGGTCGACGATCGACGCGGATAAGCCGGTGCCGTCGGGTTCGCGCACGTGACGGTCATCGAGGTGCAGCCCGCGGGGACGGAAGAGCCTGGTGGTGAAGTCGAGCTGCTTACGCCAGTCGTTGAACATCGGCCGGCCGAAGAAGTCCCGTGCCCAGCCGTTCATCTCGGCGGCGACGTCTTCGGCGACCCGCAGGAAGATCGGTTCCCTGTCGAGGGCCAGCTTGAGATTCCGCTGGTTGTCGAGCGACATCGTATCGACCTGTCCCAAAGCGTCCTCACCGTCGAACATCCACCCGTCGGCACCGGAGAGCAAGGCGTAGGCGACGTTGCGCAGTCCGCTTTCGGCCGTAGCGCGCGGCCTGGTGGCGGGCCCGGTGCCCTGGATCCACTGGCGCCGCAGGTCGGCCGGGATCTCGCTGCCGGTGAAGCGGCCTTCGCGGGCATCGCGCACGCGGAGGGCGGTGCGCGGGATGAGCGCGTCAGGCTCGCAAAAGGCGGGGCGGCTGCCGTGGAGGGCCTGCTCGCGCCGCCGCGCGATGCGCTCGGCCATGATCCGACGCCGGTCGCGATTGAGCGGCGCCAGCGCCGCGAGCGCCGTCCGCGCCGCCGGGGTGTAGACGTCGGGATACGCTGCGAGCAGACCGTGGCGGAACTCGACCGTGCTGGACATCGCGGACCCCCGTGTCCGCCCAACTCTATAGATTTCGCGCTTTGGCAAGGTAACCAGGTGGAAGCGAGCCAGCGTGTCGGGATCCGCCGCGACGGCCTGGGGGAGGGCCTTGACCGCGACGTCCCGGTCCACGTCGAGCGGCGCGAGGATCTCGTAGGGGCCGACGCGAGAGCCGGGGCCGCCGGCTTTACGAACGCTCGAGGGCGGGATCCGGTCCTCCCCGAAGAGGCGAGGATAGTGTTTAGGTAAACTCCGTGGCTGGTGGCAGATACCTCATCGATTCTCGGTCGCACCATCTCCCACTACAGCGTCCTGGAAAAGCTGGGTGGCGGTGGGATGGGCGTGGTCTACAAGGCCAGGGACACGCGCCTCGGCCGGAACGTTGCCCTGAAATTTCTTCCCGACGACATCTCCCAGGATCCTCAGGCGATCGAGCGTTTTCGCCGCGAAGCGCGCGCGGCATCCTCTCTGAATCATCCGAACATCTGCACCATTTACGACATCGAAGAATTCGAGGGTCGGCCGTTCATCGCCATGGAGCTGCTCGAGGGCCAGACTCTCAAGCACCGCATCGCTGGCAAACCCATCGAAGTATCGGAGCTCCTGGAGATTGGCATTCAGATCGCCAACGGGCTCGATGCGGCGCACTCGAAGGGAATCGTGCACCGCGACATCAAGCCCGCGAATATCTTTCTCGTATCGCGCGGGCAGGCGAAAGTTCTGGATTTTGGCCTGGCGAAACTGGCGCCCGCGGTCCGCACAGCCGGCGATTCGCTGGGCGCCACATCCATGCCCACGCAGGCGCATGCGCACGATGAAGGCCACCTGACGAGCCCGGGCAGCTCGATAGGCACGGTCCTCTACATGTCGCCGGAGCAGGCGCGGGGCGAAGAGCTGGACGCACGCTCGGATCTGTTTTCACTCGGCGTCGTGCTGTACGAGATGGCAACGGGGTTTGCTCCGTTCTCCGCTGCAACCTCGGCGCTCATTTTCGACGGAATCCTGCATTCGGCACCAGCGCCCGCGAAGGAGCTGAATCCGCGCCTGCCCGCGGCGATCGAAAGCATTCTGAACAAGGCGCTCGAGAAGGACCCCGACCTGAGGTGCCAGACCGCTGCCGAACTCCGTGCCGACCTGAAGCGACTCAAGCGGGACATCGAATCCGGCCGCCGGCCCGCCGCCGAGAAGAGCGGTTCGGGTTCCGGGGCGCAGCCGGTTGCGGTCCAGCAACGATCCGTCGCGGTGCTCTACTTCGAGAACCAGAGTGGCGCGAAGGAGGACGAATATTTCCGCGACGGGATTACCGAAGACATCGTCACGGAGCTCTCGAAGATCGCGCAACTGGAAATCTTTCCCCGCTCGGAGATGCTCGCATTCCGCGACAAGCCGGTCACCGCCCTCCAGGTCGGCCAGCAACTCGGCGCCGCATACGTGCTCGAGGGTTCAATCCGCCGCGCCAGCAACCGTGTGCGGATCACCGCACAGCTCGTGGAAGCCTCGACAAAGCGTTCCGTCTGGGCGGAGCGCTACGACCGGCAGCTGGAAGACGTCTTCGCCATCCAGGAGGAAATCGCCCGGAGCATCGCCCAGGCCCTGCGCATCACGCTGACGCCCCAGGAAGAAACGACCATCGCGCGCAAGCCCACGGACAACCCGCTGGCTTACGACTTCTACCTGCGCGGAAAGAGCTATACGCGCCGCGAGAATTTGGACTACGGCCTGCAGATGTTCGAACAGGCCATCCAGCTGGATCCGAATTTCGCTCTGGCGCACGCCGGAATTGCCCACCTCTGCGGGCTCATCTACGAGTATCGCGAGCAGAAGCCGGAATGGATTGAGCGGGCAAAGGCTGCCTGCGAGCGGGCTGCGGCTCTTGTGCCCGACCTGCCGGAGATTCTCGTAGCGCAGGCCCGGATCTGCTATACGCAGAAGAAATACGACGAAGCCGCGCTGTTGGCATGGCGCGCCATCGAGCGCAAGCCGGACTGCGAAGGTTCCTGGAACATCCTCGGCCGTGCGTATTTCTCCTCCGGGCGTTTCGAAGAGGCCGCGGCGCTCACGGAGCGAGCCATCGAAGCCAACGGCGACGACTACAATACTTATCTCCCCTACTTTAACGCGCTGCAGCGGCTGGGGCGGACAAGCGAAACCACGCACCTGCGGAAGCAGATTATCAAGATCCTCCGCCAGCAACTGGAGTTGGTGCCGGAAGACGTGCGTGCCCGTATCTTGCTGGCTGCGTACCTTGCCTACCTCGAACAAGGCCCGGACGAGAGTCTCCGGCACCTGCAGACCGCGGTCGCCCTTCGCCCCAACGATTCCAACACTCTCTATAATGCTGCGTGTACCTACGGCGTTCTCGGGAAGAAAGCAGAGGCGCTCGAGACGCTCAAGAAGGCCTTTGCGGCCGGATACGGCAACCCGAATTGGGCGGCCAATGATTCCGATCTCGATTGCCTGCACGACGACCCTGAATTCCGCAAACTGGTCGGCCTTAGTGAGGACCCCGCGCTTTAGGGAATACTTTTCCACTCACTTTTGACCTGCGGCGCCCCGACATGACAATCCAATCTCGCGCTCAGCAAGCGCTTCCAGCGGCTCCGAAGGATTGATCATTCCGGCGTAGCGGTTCAGACTCTCGCCCGACCGGCAAGGAAAAGGGGCTAGGCCTCTCGACCTAAGCCCTTGATTTTATTGGTTGCGGGGGAGGGATTTGAACCCTCGACCTTTGGGTTATGAGCCCAACGAGCTACCAGGCTGCTCCACCCCGCGGCAGGACGCGAACCTTATCGGAGAGGGTCCGTGGCGTCAAGATGGGAACCCTCGGGAAGTTTGGGATCCCTCGTCGCTTCGCTCCTCGGGATGACGCTGCAGGGGTGCGCGCCTGCTCGTCGGGACGACACGGCAGGGTGGGTGCCTACGGGTCTCGAGGTGAGACGCCTCGGGGCGCCGGCTGGGCGAGCGGCGTGGCCTCGGGCCTGGTGAGGCTCCCGGGGGGATAGAGGAGAACCACGTCGTCGGGCTGGACGAGGTGGAGCTCTTCGCGGGCGACCTTCTCCGCGGGCAGCTCGTGCCGGTTGGCGGCCTCGATCGACGCCTTGAGCCGCTCATTCTCCTTGCGGCGCTCGGCGATGTCGCGATCGAGGGTCTGGACTTCCGAGCGCGCGCGGCGGAGCTCCAGTACGCGCCGGTCCGAGAGCAGCAGCACGCCCATCAGCACGGACGAGATCGCGAGCGACACCAGGAATGCCGTGACGGGGCGCGGGCCGCGCGAGAGGTGCTCGGCGTTTTTCACTGTGGAAACGCGGCGCGGCCGGCAAAGCGGCCGGCCCCCTCCAGCTCCTCCTCGATCGCGAGGAGCCGGTTGTACTTCGCCAGCCGTTCCCCGCGGCAGGCCGATCCGGTCTTGATCAGGCCCGCGTTGACGGCCACGGCGAGGTCCGCGATCGTGTCGTCCGACGTCTCGCCGGAGCGGTGCGAGACGATCGTGCGGTAGCCCGAAGTCTGCGCCAGCCGCACGGCCTCGAGAGTCTCGGTGAGGGTGCCGATCTGATTCACTTTCACGAGAAGCGCGTTGCCGACGCCGTCGGCGATCCCCCGCGCGAGGATCTCCGGGTTCGTCACGAACACGTCGTCTCCGACGAGGAGGATTTTCTCCCCGAGCTCCTTCGTCAGCGCCTGCCAGCCCTTCCAGTCTCCCTCCGCGAGGCCGTCCTCGATCGCGAGGATCGGGTACGCCGCGGAAAGCTCCGCCCAGTAGCGGATCATCCCGTCGGTCGTCAGAGTCTTCTTCTCCCCATTCAGATGGTACTTGCCGCCCTCATAGAACTCGGAAGCGGCCGGGTCGAGAGCGATCAACATGTCGCGTCCCGGTTTGTGGCCCGCCGCCTCGATGGCCGAAAGAAGCAGCTCGATGGCCTCCTTCGACGACGCGATGTCGGGTGCGAACCCGCCCTCGTCGCCGACGCCGGTCGAGAGGCCCTTCTTCTTCAGGATCGACTTCAGCGCGTGAAAGGTCTCCGTCCCCGCCCGGAGCGCCTCGGCGAACGACGCGAATCCGACCGGGCAGACCATGAACTCCTGCGGGTCGAGCCGATTGTCGGCGTGCGCGCCGCCGTTGATCACGTTCATCATCGGCACGGGCAGAATCGTCGCGCCGGCCCCGCCGACGTAGCGGTAAAGCGGAATTCCGCACGCTTCCGCCGCCGCCCGCGCGACGGCGAGCGAGACGCCGAGGATGGCGTTGGCACCGAGGCGGCCTTTGTTCGGCGTCCCGTCGAGCTCGATCATGATCCGGTCGAGCAGGGCCTGGTCCCGGGCGTCCGCGCCCGTGAGCTCCTCGGCGAGCTCGCCGTTGACGTGCGCAACAGCCTTCAAGACCCCCTTGCCGCCGTATCGCTTCTTGTCTCCGTCGCGCAGCTCCAGCGCCTCGCGGCTGCCGGTCGAGGCACCCGAGGGCACGCCTGCGCGCCCGGACGCACCGCCCGAGAGCAGGACCTCGACTTCGACGGTGGGGTTGCCGCGCGAGTCCAGGATCTCGCGCCCGTGTATCGCCTCGATCGAGAAGCTCATGCGATCAGCTCAGGTCCGGCCAGCGCCAGCGCCTCCAGATCCGACTCCGAGTGGGCTTCGATGTACACGCGGGCGACGGGCTCGGTTCCGGACTCTCGAACCAGAATCCACGAACCGTCCTCGAAAATCAACTTGATTCCATCGAGCTGGTTGACCGACGCGACGCGCCGGCCGGAGAAGCTCTCCGGGGGAGCCTTCTTCTTCTCGGCGAGCTTCGCGCGCGCCTCTGGCGAGAGCGCGAGGTCGATGCGGCGCGTCAGAAACGGTCCGATGTCCTTCCAGAGCTCGGACCGGAGCTGCCCGATCGTCTTCCCGGTCGCGCCGACCAGCTCCGCCGTGAGAAGGTCCGCGAGGATCCCGTCTTTCTCGGGGACATGCCCCTCGACCGTCAGCCCCGCGCTCTCCTCGCCCCCCAGGATGATCTTCCCCTCGAGAAGCAGCTCGCCGATGTACTTGAACCCCACGGGTGTCTCGTAAAGCGGCACGCCGTACTTGTGCGCGAGCGCGTCGAGCGCGTGCGTCGTCGCGACACTGCGCGCCACTCCGCCGCGCCGTCCCTTCCGGCCGAGCGTGTCGGCGAGCAGGAGCGACAGGATCTCGTTGGGCTGCACGTAGGCTCCGGTCTCGTCGCAGACGCCGAAGCGGTCGGCGTCGCCGTCGGTCGCGAGGCCCAGGCGGGAGCCCTTCCCGCGAACCTCCTCCGCCAGGGCGCGAAGCTCCCGCTCGCCGCACTGCGGCGACGAGCCGCCGAAGAGCGGGTCGGGCTCGGCATGGAGTCGCGAGAGCGCCACTCCCGCCGTCTCGAGGGAGGCGTCCAGAAAACCGGCCGACGTGCCGAATCGAAAGTCGAGGGAGAAGTGGGCGCTCCCCCTGCCGACTTCCCGCCCGTCGACCTTGCCCGCGAGGTCGGCGAGGTAGGCGGGAACGGGATCGAAGCGAACGACAGCCGCATCGGGCGGCGCGCTCTCATCCGGGATCCCGAGGATCTCCGCCTCGATGCGCTTCGTGGCCTCCGGCAGAGCCGGCGCGCCGTCGGCGGTCGAGAACTTGATGCCCAGGTACTGGGGCGGGTTGTGGCTTGCGGTAAAGTTGACGGCGCCGGCGGCGCCCCGGCGGCGGATTTCGAAGGCGAGAACGGGGGTCGGAACGGGCCGGGCGCTGACCTCGGCCGCGAATCCGTGGCGGCCGAGAACGCGGGCCGCCTCGGCGGCAAACCGGTCGGCGAGGAAACGCGTGTCATACCCGACCAGAATCAACCCGCCCGCGCGGCCGTCAGCCGCGAGCACGCGCGCGATCGCCGCGATGACCCGCCGCGCATTCCCGAACGTAAAGTCCTCGGCGATCACCGCTCGCCAGCCGGAGGTCCCGAATCGGATCGTCGCAGCCGTCATTCGATGAAGCTAACACGGCGCGCCCTCTGGATCGCCGCGCTCGCGGCCGGCTGCTCGGCGGCGGCGGCGCGCAATTCCGAAGCGGATCCTCTGCTGGTACGCGCCCCGAATCTTCCCTCGACCGAGGCCTACCCGGCTCCGGGCCGCCCCGAGGATCCCGTCCAGCGCGCGGTCTTCGACCGCATCAACGCCGACCGCGCCGCCGCGGGCCTGCCCCCCGTGGCGTGGGACGAAGCCGCCTCGCGGGTCGCCGAGCGTTTCTGCGCCGAGCAGGTGAAGGAACGGACGCGCGGCCACCTCCTGACCGACGGCATGCCGCCATACGCCCGCACTGCGCTGGCCGGAGTCTTCGGCCATCAGGCCGAGAACGTCGTTTCCTGGATCTCGAGCGGGCCGAAGTTCAGGGAGACGCCGGTCGAGCTCGCCCTTGCCGGACACGCCAGCATGCTGGCGGAGGTCCCGCCGGCCGACGGGCACCGCCGCACGATCCTGGATCCGCATGCCACGCACGTGGGGATCGGCTGGGCAGAGGAGCGCGGCCAGTTTCGCATGGCCCAGGAGTTCCTGATCCGGCGGCTGGCGCAGCTGACGCTTGCGCGCGTGGCGGAAGATCCGAGCACGGTTCTCTTCCGGGGACGCGCGCAGTCGCCCTACCGAGTCGATTTCGTGACCTTCGCCCGCGAGCCCTCGCCGGGGCCCCTGACGCGGGGAGAAGCCAACGCGGCCACGCGCTACGCCTACCCGTCGGCCGGGCTCGCCTACGTGCCCGAGGGGCTCAAGTCCATGCATGTCCCCGGCGCGATCACGGAGGACCGGCTCCGGCTGGAACAGAACGGCGCCTTCTCTTTCCGATTCACGCCGGGAATGGCCGGCCTCTGGACGGTGACGCTCTACACCTCCACGGGGCGCGCCAAACCGGTTCCGGGAGGCCTCGCGGTGCTCTGGATCGAGAGAGCCGGGACGCCGTGATCACCCTCCTGCTCGTCGGCTCGAGGCAGGAGCCGGTCGAGCGCTTCGCCGCGGGCCACCCTTCCGTAGAGGTGATGACGGCCGGCGGAGGAGAGGAAGCCCTCGAGAAGCTGGCGCGCAACCGGCGGATCGACGCCGTGCTGATCGTCGCGGGGGCAGACACGGCGGGGATCGCCGCGATGATCCGCGAGGAGGATCCGGGGGCCCCGCCCCTCTATGCTCCGGCCACAGCAGGAGCGATTCCGGCGGTGCGGCTCCTCGAGTCCGAGTCCCCGGAGCGCATCCTGGAGGCCATTGTTCACGAACTGTCGGCGGACGGCTGAGGCGGCCTGAAACAAAAAGGGCGGCCGAAAAGGCCGCCCCGAGACACAGCAACGGGTCTTTCGGGACCCGCGCCCTCCTCCTTACGCCCCCAGCGACGTTGGCCGCACGAGGACGCAACCCACCAAAGCCGGAATTCCTCCCCAAAGGTATGAGCGCGAGGGCGAACTGTCAAGAAGAACAGGTAGCGACTCGCGCCTGCTCGACAGGACAGGTGGGCGCCCGTATCCGGCGGCCAACCCGAGCCAAGCCGGAGACCGGGCAACCCGTGGTACCGTCGAGCGTTGGGGGGTCCGGACATGGGTGGCTGTGGTGAGGGCGGCGGCTGCGGAATCGGGAACTCGTACAATCCCGGCCAATACGTCGGCATCCGAATCAACGAGCATGAGGACGGCCGAAGCGTCCTCTGCGACACCATGGGCATCGAGGTCACCCGCGGGGTACGGGTGGTCGTAGAGGGCGACTCCGGCCTGGAGTACGCCGAGATCACGAACCTGCGGCCCATGATCTTGAAGCAATGTCAGTTACGGGACTCAAAGAGGCTGGTTCGCGTGGCCTCGGAGACCGACCTGTCGAGCTACGGCGCCAAAGTCGCCCGCGAGGCGCGATTCCTCTCGGATACCCAGGCGCTGGCGGCCGAGAAGAGCCTGGCCGCCAAGATCGTTCGGGCCGAAGAGACCTTCGACGGCCGAAAGGTCACGGTCCACTACACTTCCGAGACTCGGATCGACTATCGCAAGCTCGTCTCGGACCTGGCTATCAAGCATCCAGTCCGGATCGAGATGCGCCAGATCGGTCCGCGGGACGAAACCAAGATGCGGGGGGGAATCGGGCCGTGCGGCCTGACGCTCTGCTGCTCGACATTCCTGAAGTCCTTTCACCCTGTAACCATTAAAATGGCTAAAAACCAGAATCTTTCGCTCAACCCCTCAAAAATCTCGGGGATGTGCGGGCGTCTGATGTGCTGTCTGGCCTATGAAGACGAGGGTTCCGCGGCTGCTCCGCCTCTCCGAAAAGCTCAGAATAATCCCGCCGACCTGCCTGTTTGACCTCTCAAAGCGTCCCACCTTTTACCGGGACAAAGAGAGACGGCCGTGGTCAATCGCAACTCCGGCGGAGCCTTCCGTAGCGACGACGAAGCTCCTGCCAACCGAAAACTGATCCGCCCCAACCTTTCCGACCTAGCGGACCGCTACCCGACGCGCTCCTTCGCCCAGCGCAAGCAGGTCCCGCCCGAGCAGACCAATGCCGAGAGCTACTACTACCTCAAGCAGATGGCGGCCAAGACCCCCATGGTCGTCGTCTTGAACGACGGCGAGAAGGTCCATGGCTGGATCGAGTGGTACGACAAGGCCTGCCTGAAGGTCAACCGCGAGCAGGGACCGAACCTCCTCCTGCCGAAAGCCTCGATCAAGTACATGTTCAAGGAGTCCGAGGCCGGCGGGGAAGGTCACAGCGGAAACCGCTGAAAACCAGTAGGGTCTGACCCCCGAAGGGGGTCTGACCCCGGGCCCTGAGGACCATTCGGCTCAGAGGCGGCTGATTTTAGGAGTCAGGTCTTCGTTCTCCGGACCTGCAGCTTCAGTGAGACAAGTGTTTTTTGGGGTCCGGAGAATCGAACACCTGACTCCGAGTGCCGCTGAAGGCTATCTAGCGCCTCTGCCGCTGAGGACGGCGGGTACTGTCTTCAAGAGAATCTTCAAATCCAAGAGCGGTGACCAGGTGTCGATGTACTTCAGGTCGAGCGCCATCCACCGGTCGAAATCGAGCTCGCTTCTCCCCGAGACCTGCCACAGGCACGTCAGGCCCGGCTTCATGCTGAGCCGCCGCCTCTGCCAGGATTCGTAGCGCGAGACCTCCTCGGGCAGCGGCGGCCGCGGGCCGACCAGGCTCATGTCCCCGACGATCACGTTCCACAGCTGCGGCAGCTCGTCGATCGACAGGCGCCGCAGGATCCTTCCGACGGGCGTCCGTCTCGGGTCGCGGGCCGCCTTGAAGACCGGCCCGGTCATCTCGTTCAGGTGCGAGATCTCGGAGAGGCGTACCTCTGCGCCCCGCTGCATGGTTCGGAACTTCAGCAGCGTGAAGTGCCGGCCGTTCAGGCCGCAGCGGACCTGGCGGAAAAAGACCGGGCTTCCGGAGGTGGCCAGGATAGCGAGGGCGGCCGCGAGCTGGATTGGCAGCGTCACGACGAAGAGCACGAGGGACAGGGCCATGTCGAGGGCCCGCTTGGCCACGAGCTGCGCGGGGTTCGAGGGCGTCGTCGTGAAGGACAAGAGCGGTATTCCGTCCAGCTCCTCCAGAACCGGGCGCGCCAGCACATGCGGGAAGATGTCGAGCGAGACGTGGGCGGGCACGCCGTGTCTCTCGGCGACGAGCAGGGCGTTCTCATACTCGCCGAGCTTGCCCCTCTCGATCACGAAGATGACCTCGTCGATCACCTCGCGCGCCAGGATCGACTCCATGTCCGTGATCCGGCCCAGAAAGGGCCAGCGGTCGCGCAGCGCGATCTCTCCCCCGTTGTCGTCGTCGAGATATCCGATCACCCGGAAGCCCCAGTGCGGGTGTGCTTCGAGGAATTCGGCGAACTGGGCCGCCTTCGGCCCCGTGCCGACGATCAAGGCGGTCCGGAAGTTGAAGCCGCGTGCGCGAACCCAGCGCGAGAGCAGCCGCAGCGCGACCTTCTCGCTGACCAGAAACAGGAAGTTCACGACGCCGAAGAACACCAGAAACCAGCGGCTCACGAACTCCATGCGCAGGCCGTAGATGAGCAGGACGAGCATCGCGGTGCCGCCGAAAGCCACCTTGCCCGCGGCCCAGATCTCCTCGCCCAGTGGCAGCGTTCGGTGGCTGCGGTAGAAGCCGACGGAGTAGAGCAGCAGGCCCCAGATCGGCAATATGAAGAAGAGCAGCACGAGGTACTGGTCGAGGGGGAAGAGCGGCAACGGAAAGAAGCTCGGGAACGTCTCTTTCAGAACACCGTGCCGCAGGGCCCAGCTCACGGGAAGCGACAGCGCCGTCAGGGCGAGATCCGCCAGGAGCACTCCGACGGCGATCGCGTGCGCTTTTTGCTTCAGCATGGAGCGTTACCCGGGGGCAGGACGCGGATCGGACAGACTGATGTTATGGGATGGGACCCCGCGCTTCAAGGACGGCTTCGTATCGGTCGACCACATCATCCCAACGATATCTCTCCTGCGTGCGTTGGCGCGCCCGCTCTTTCCATACGGAGTGACCCGTCGGATCATCCAGAACCTGCGTCAGGAGACGCGCGAGCGAGGCGGGCTCCCGGACGTCGAACGGCAGCCCCGCGCCCCCGGCGACCTCTTCGTTCTCGGGGGTGGCGTTGTACAGCACCACCCTGCCGTAACCCAGCGCTTCGACCAGGGCGGGATGGGTGCCGCCGACCTCGGTGGCCTGGACGTAGACCGCGGCGCGGGCGAGGAGTTGTCGGTACCCTTCGCCGTAGATCGCGCCCGGCAGCATCACGCGCGGGTCCGCCGCCGCGCGCAGGCGCGCGATGTAATCCGCCGCGTAGGGAGCGTCGCCCACCACGACCAGCGGCAGCGTCCCCGGCACGTCCCGATACGCGCGGATCACGGCCTCGGCGTTGTTCTCGGGCTCGAGACGGGAGACGTAGAGCACGTAGTTCTCGGGGCTCAGGCCCAGGCGCTCGAGCGTCTGCGTGCCTTCGGGCTCGGGAAGATCGCCGCCGTAGGGGATCAGGACCGACGGGGCTCCATAGCGGCTGCGGTAGTAATCCTGGATGACCTTCGCGTCCGACACGACGACATCGGGAATGGCCGTCGAAAGACTCTCCGAGATCCGGTAGGCGAGCTTTCCGAGCGCGTTCCACTTTCGACGGTTCCGCTCGAGCCCGTCCACGTTGAGTACCACCCGCGTCTTCCCCGACAGCCGCGGCAGAAAGCAGAAGGCCGCGTTGATCGCGTTGCAGACGAGGACGGCGTCCAACCGAGCGAAGGCCGCGTCCGCACCGGAGAGGACGCCGTGAACCACGGTGTCGAGGTACTTCGTCGGGATCGTCGGCAGGACGCGAATCTTCGCGCCGCGCCACGTCGAGAGGCCCGGTTCGGCGTACCGCGTCCGCGTGTAGACGGTCACCTCGTGTCCACGGGCCGCGAGACGGGCCGAGAGCTCCTCCGCGAGCGTTTCGAAGCCGCCGTAGCGGGCGGGAATGCCCCGGGTGCCGAGAATGCCGATGCGCACGGGGAGGGAAGCTATCAGGTGCGGGCGCCGCGAGGGCCGCTCCTACGGGCCCGCCCGCTACCCTGTCCGCACCTTCTCCTCGATCTCCCGGCGTTTCGCCCACAGGCGCTTCCGGTTCCGCCAGAGCCAGCCGAACGCGGGCAGGGAGCTGCGCTCGACCGTGAGGCAGGCGGCCAGCACGAGCAGGTCGCGCGCGAGCGTCGGGGCGAAGGTCCGCAGAGCGTCTGCCGCGGACTGATTGTTGATTCGCAGGAGGAAGCGATTCTTGACCGAGTGGAGGTTGGCGAGGTCGGTCATCTGCCGCCGCCGCTCGGGCAGATTACGACGCCGGTGCGAGGCGACGGCCGCCGGCACGTAGAGCGCGCGCCAGCCGAGTCTCCGGAGCCGCCACGCCAGGTCGGCGTCTTCCCGGTAGAGGAAAAAGTCCGCGTCGAACCAGCCGGTCGAGATCCGGGCGGCATCGAGCGCGGCGCGGCGATAGAAACCTGCCGCCCCCGAGGGCCCGAAGATCGTCTCTTCGCGCGCGTAGCGGCCGCTCTCGAGCTCTCCGGCGCCCCGGTCGAAGTGCCGGCCGGCCGCCGTGAAGTAGATGCCCGTGGAGTCGAGCCGATCGGAGGGATCCAGATTCGGGCCCTGCGCCCGGAGCAGCCTTCCTGACGCCGAGCCGACGTCGGCGGCGTCCGCCGCGTCGAGGCGCCGGGTGAGGATCGACGCGAAGTCGGGCAGGAGCCGGCAGTCGGGGTTCAGGGCCAGGACATACCGCCCCGTGGTCGCCCCGATTCCGGCGTTCATCGCCGAGGCGAACCCGACGTTCTCCGGAAGCGCGAGCAGCCGCGCGCCGACCTGCCGCGGCACCTCGCGCGAGGCGTCCGAGGAGGCGTTGTCGACGAGCAGCGTCTCGCACGAAACGCCGGTCTGCGCGGCGGCCGACCCGAGCGAGACCGGCAGGTCCGCCGCGTCGTCCTTCGACACGACGATGATGGAGACGTCGGGGACCGTCATGGGTCGGGGGCAGCGAGTCGGGACTCGGAAGGAGCGAGACCCAGGGCGAGGCGAAGGACGCGCAGGTAGGCGCGCGCCGCTTCCGCGCGGGAACGGGGGACCCCCGGGCGCGCGGGGAGAACGAGGAGGCGCAGGAGCATTCCGGTGGCGAGCAGCGGGCGGTAGGCCATCCGCGCAAAGGGTCCGTAGCGCCGGTCGCGGTAGCGCAGCGCGTTGCGGTAGAGGATCGGCAGGAACCGATCGTAGCCCAGGCGCGCGGCCGACTCGCCGCCCCGGTGCCGGAACCGCGCTTCCGGCGCGTACAGGATGCCGCCCTCCCCCGCGAGCCGCGCGCACAGATCGACGTCCTCGTACCAGGCCGGCACGAACCGCTCGTCGAACCCCCCGACCCGCTCGAAGGCGGACTTGCGCACCGCGAGCGCCGCAGCGGCCGCCTGCTCGACGATGAAGGGGCGGCCGCGATCCTCGCCGGCATAGCGCGACCACCGCCGCCCGCGATTGTTCGGCGCCACGTGGTCGACGAGGAGCAGCTCGCGGGCGTCGGAGCCGAGCGTCGGGAGGCGCCGGAGCTGGAAGGTGGCCTGGTCTTCGCTCCCGGGCGGCGCCAGATGGAGCGGCCCGCCCGCAGGCGCGGTCCCCTCCATCTCGGTCAGCCGCGGCGCCACCGCCACCAGCCGCGCGTCCGCGTCGAACGCCCGGGCGATCGGCGTGAAGGGCTCGCCCTCCGCCCGGGTGTCGGGGTTCAGGAACAGCACGGCGTCTCCAGCCGCCGCCGCAACGCCTTGATTCGCGGCCGGAGCGAAGCCGCGGTTGGCGGTATTGACGAGGACCGTGGCGCCCGGCCACAGCGCCTCGACCGCCGGCGCGGCGAGTCTGCCGCCGTTGTCGACCACGACGAGCGACGCGCCGACGCCGCCGCTCTCCGGGAGGCGGTCCCGGGCCGCGGCGAGCGCGGCCACGCACGCCCTAACCTCCGCTTCGTCGTTCCAGGAGACGATCACCACCGTGATCTCGCGAATCACGGCGCGCTCTTGCCCGATCCGGGGAAGCGCGACAAAAGCCGCGGCACGGCGCGCGAGCGCAGCGCGAGGACGGGCAGGCGCGGCCAGACGAGCAGCGGGAGCGCGAGACCTCTCCATCCGACCTGACGCGCATGCGCGAGATCCGCGGCCAGCAGCGGGCCGAGGTTTCGGGCGAGCAGCGCCGGCGCGAAGTTGCGAAAGAGGGTCCGCCAGCGGTTCCTCGCCGTCCAGAGGGCCTTGCGGAAAGGCGTGCGTCTTCCCGTCAGCGACCCCTCGTGCCGCGCGACCGCCCTGGGGTCGCAGAGAAACCTCCAGCCCGCGCGCGAGAGGCGCAGCGACAGGTCGACGTCCTCGTAGTACGCGAAGAAGGAGCCTTCGAACGCGGCGCCCTGGAGCGCCACCCCCTCGAGCGCTTCGCGGCGATAGAGCGTGGCCGTGGCCGAGACGCCCGAAACCTCGAAGGGCTCGCGCGGCGCCGAGGCCGCGTCCGCGCCGGAGAGCACCGGAACCGCCTCTCCCCGGCCGTTCCACTGGAGGCCCGCGGTGTCCACGCGGCGGCCGTCGGCCGACAGGACGAGCCCCTGGACGGCCGCCACACGCGGGTCGAGCGCTAGCCGCGCCGCGAGAAGCGCAACGTACTCCGGCTCGATCACGGCGTCGTTGTTGAGCAGGAGGATGAACGGGGCGCGCGTGCGCGCGATGCCCTCGTTGGCCGCCCCCGCGAAGCCCAGATTGCGCGAAAACGCGATCACCCGCGTCGCGGGTCTCTCGCGGGACAGCCGCGCGCGCTCCGCGGCCTGCGAGCCATTGTCGACGACGACAGCCGAGAGCGTGACGCCCGTCTGGCTCTCGAGCGAGGCCAGAGCGCGGAAGAGCGCGTCGCCCCCGTCGCGGTTGACCACGACGCAATCCACGTCCGGGAGTTGGGAAGAACCGCTCAAACGGTTGACTCGATCGGCGTGCGCGATATGAAATCGCGTTCTCATGCTACCACGCGAGTATCTGCGCGAGAACGCGGAGCGCCTCGTCTCCGAGATGCCGGAGCGATTCGCGAACACGGGTCTCGAGGGATATCCGGAGCTCGAGCGGCAGCGCCGCGCCGCGGTGACGAAGCTCGAGGAGAAGCGCCGGCGCCGCAACGAGCCGGCGGCGGTGCGCGGGAAGCCGTCGCCCGAGGCGCTCGCGGAGATGAAGGCGCTCAAGGAGGAGATCCACGAGCTCGAGGAGCGCGCCGAGGAGGCGGACCGAACGCTGCAGGCGGTCGAGGCACTCGTCCCCAACGCGCCGCACGAGTCCGTCCCACGCGGCCACGACGAGAGCGCCAACCGCCTCGAGCGGTCCTGGGGGGAGCTGCCACGGTTCGACTTCGCGCCGCAGGCGCACTGGGACCTCGGACCCGCGCTCGGGATCCTCGACTTCGAGCGCGGCGTCAAGCTCGCCGGCGCGCGCTTCACAGTCCTCAAGGGCGCAGCGGCCCGGCTCTCGCGCGCGCTCATCAACTTCTTTCTCGACGTCCACACGGAGGAGCAGGGCTATCGCGAAGTCCTGCCGCCCTTCCTCGCCAACGCCGGCTCGCTCTTCGGGACCGGTCAGCTGCCGAAGTTCGAGGCCGACCTCTTCCAGACGCGCGAAGGGTATTACCTCATCCCGACGGCCGAGGTGCCCGTCACCAACCTTCACCGCGACGAGATCCTGGAGGCCCGAGAGTTGCCGCTCCTCTACACGGCCTACACGCCGTGCTTCCGGTCGGAGGCCGGAGCGGCCGGCCGCGACACGCGCGGCATGATCCGTCAGCACCAGTTCGACAAGGTCGAGATCGTGCGGTTCGACCGGCCCGAAGACTCCTACGCCGCACTCGAGGCACTGACCGCCAACGCCGAAGAGCTCCTGCGCCGGCTCGGGCTGCCGTACCGCGTCGTGGCTCTGGCGACGGGCGACCTCGGGTTCGCCGCGGCGAAGACCTACGACCTCGAGGTCTGGCTTCCCGGCATGAACGCTTTCAAGGAGATCTCCTCCTGCTCGAATTTCGAGGCCTTTCAGGCGCGCCGCGCCTCGATCCGCTTCCGCCGCGGCGAGGGCGCGAAGCCCGAGTTCGTCCACACGTTGAACGGCTCGGCCCTGCCGATCGGCCGCACCCTGGTCGCCATCCTCGAGAACTACCAGCGCGCGGACGGGTCGGTCGAGATCCCGAAAGTGCTCGTACCCTACATGCGCGGCCAGACGGAGATTCGGTAGGGGTCAGGTCTTCATTCTTCGGATTTCACCGCTGCCATGTTGCAGAAC
>JBKJWL010000092.1:0-21420 GCA_046716885.1 Thermoanaerobaculia bacterium
CGCGCGAGCTGGTCGTGCCCTGGTCGAGAGCGAGAATGCAGCGCACGGAGCCGGCGCCTAGAAGCGCCTAGAAGGCTTCATTGAGAAACATGGAGAACCCCCGGTTCGAATGCTTTGCATTGGCGGAGGGGGAGGGATTCGAACCCCCGGTACCGTTTCCGGCACAGCGGTTTTCAAGACCGCCGCCTTTAGCCACTCGGCCACCCCTCCGGTGGGGTTCCAGTGTAAGGGAGTCGGCGGGAGCGCCACGCTCCGGGGGAGTTTCCGGTCAGAAGTTCTGCAGCGCCTCGACGGGGGCGTAGGCGTCGGTGAGCTCGGGGACGCCGTCGGGGGCCTCCGGGGAATGGACGAGCGACTCCATGTAACTATCCACGATCTGCAGCTTCCACCTCGCAGCCAGCTCGGCGGCGCGGCGTCGGATGTCGTCGATCTCCTGCGGATCCGCGGAGACGGTCGCATAGACAATCAGGTTGCCCGAGGACGGGGGCCGGCCGGCCCGGATCTCCGCACTCGCGACGTAGACCTGGCCGAACTGGCGCCGGATCGTGCGGTAGGTCGCCCAGAAGAGCCGTCCGTCCTTTCCCATCAGCTGGCCGACGAAGTTGGCGGCGAAAATGCCGTCGGGGGAGAGTCTGCGGCGCACGATCTCAAAGAACTCGAGGGTCGTCAGGTGAAAGGGCACTCCGGTCGAGTTGAATGCGTCGAGCACGATCAGGTCGTAGGCGGGACCGGGCTTCGAGAGGAAGACGCGCCCATCCTCGATGACGGTGCGCACGCGGTCGGACTCGCGGTAGAGGAAGTACTCGAGGGCGAGGTCCCGCACGACCGGATCGATCTCGACGGTGTCGATCTCCGCCTGGGGGCGCAGGCGCGCGAATGCGCGCGAGAACGAGCCGCCCCCGAGGCCGATGACACAGACGCGGCGGATCCCGGGCCGAAAGGCGAGAGCGGCCAGGAGGGCCTCGTCGTAGCCGACGACCGACCGGTCGGGATGCGCGAGGTTGACGCCGCTCTGCGTGAGCCTGTCGAAGCGCATCCAACGCGAGCTGTCGAGCTGCGTCACGGCGATGTGATGGTAAGGCGTGTCCTTGCGGGCGAGGACCTTCTCGCCGCCGACCGGGCGAGGCGTGGCCTGCGCGAGAAGCGCGAAGACCCAGACCGCGGCGCCTGCGGCCGTGATCGCGGCGCTGGCGCGGTCTCGCATCAGGATCGCCGCGCAGAGCACGAGCGCGGCGGAAAGGCCAAGGAGAAGCGCGTTGACGGGGAAGCGCGGGATCAGGAAAAACGTCGTCGCGAGCGTCCCCGCGATCGATCCCGCGGTCGAAAGGGCCGAGTAACCTCCCGCGACGGCGCCGGCCGTCTCGGTTCCGCGAATCCCGAGCCGCACGGCGAAGGGCGTGACCATTCCGAGGACGATCGAGGGCGGCAGGAAGAGGACGCAGGCCGCGAGCAGGGCGCCCCAGCGCGGATCCCACCCGGCGCGCCCGATCGCCTCGAGGATGCGCGGCGCCCAGACGACGCACGGAAGGATCAGAACCGCGCCGAAGGCGAGAAGTATGGCGAGAAACCCGGGCGAAGGGCGGCGGTCTGCCAGCTTGCCGCCGAGCGCGTAGCCGACGGAAAGCGCGATCAGGAATGTCGAGATCAGACTGCCCCAGACGTAGACCGACGAGCCGTAGCTCGGCGCGAGCACCCGGGAGCCGAGGATCTCGAGCGCCATGAGAACGGCGCCGGCGATCACGACGACCGCGTTGAGCCGGACGGATTCGAGCCTCATCCGCATCGTCCCTTACGGCCTCCGGGAAAGGTAATACCCCGGAGCCTCGTACCGCGTCACGCGGCCCGAAGCGTCCAGGACGAAGGTGACGGTCTCGCCTTCTGCGAAGCCGTCCGCCATCCGGAAGACGTGGCCGGATACCGGCTCGAGCGGGATTCTCGAGTCCCACGGGTTGTCTTCGGACGGATCGACGATCGTCAGCTTGCCGTCCAGGATCGCGACGTGGATCTCTTCGTCTTCCCACGTGTAAACGCCGACGTATTTCTGCCAGGCCGGGTCGCCGTTCGGCGCCACCGGCGGAGCGGCGGTCGCCTTCGCGACCGCGGGCGCGACGATGGCGTAAGCCTGGTTCGCGTAGAGCGAGGGCTGCCCGTCTTCGGCGTTGGTCAGCACGATCACGCCGAACTTGTCTGCAGGCACCATCGAGATCGAGGTGCGGTGGCCCGGCACCGAGCCGCCGTGGCCGATCCGGGTCTTGTCGTCGCGTCGCGATACGCCCCAGCCGAGGCCCCATCCGCTCTTCCAGTCCGGCTGCAGCCAGTGGACGCGCTGCATCTCGGCGAGCGTCGATCCCTTGAGGATCTGCGCCCCTCCCGCGGGTCCGCTCCGGAACTGCAGGGACGCATACTTCGAAAGGTCCTCGACCGTGGAAGCCAGGTTCGACGCCGGCACCATGTAGGCGCCGTTGAAGAAGGGCTCGACGCGACGGGGCTTCCCCGGCATGCGCCGACCGTAACCGACGGCGAGCGTGGGCATGTCGGTCGCGGGGATCACGCGGGTCCCGGCCATTCCGAGCGGGCCGAGAATGTGGCGGGCCACGTACTCGGCATACGGCTCGCCAGACGCCGCCTCGACGATGTAGCCCGCGAGCGAGAGCGCGACGTTGGAGTACTTCCACTCCTTGTCGGGCTCCCAGACGACGCCCATCCGGGAGAGAACCGGGAGCATCGCCTCCCGCGACGGAAAGTTCATGTTGTTCCAGTAAGTCCCGTCGACTTCGCGCGGAATACCCCCGGTGTGGGTGAGAAGGTGGCGGATCGTGATGGCCGGGCTCTGCGGGTCGACTTTCGCGAGCTTGAGCTCCGGGATCCACTTTGTGATCGGGTCGTCGAGCTGGAGCTTGCCGGCGTCGCGAAGCTGGAGCAGCGCGTGGGCCGTGAACGTCTTGGAGATCGAGGCGATGCGGTAAGCGGTGGCGGGAGTGGCCGGAAGCTTCTTCTCGAGATTCGCGAACCCGTAGCCTTTCGACCAGATGAGTTCCTGGTCATACACGATCCCGATCGAGATCCCCGGCTGTTCCCGCTGACGGACCGTCCAGTCCACCCACGTGTCGAAGACTTCGATCGCCGCGGCGACCTCGGGCTTCTGGGCGAGCGGCGCGGGAGGGTCGGCCGCGTGCAGCGGCGCTCCGCAGAGGACGACGACGAGAAAGGCCAGGGCGCGGCGGGCTCGGATCATGGGGGTTCTCTCCTTGTCGTTCAGGATCTCGACTCCTGGATTCGTCGGGCGATCGCCGTGGCGAGGCGGCGGGGAGTGACGCGGAGGGCCTGGACGAGCGTCCGGTTGGCGATTCCGGGGATAACGATCCGCTGGCCGCGCAGCATCCCTTCGTAGCCCGCGCGGGCAACCTCGGACGCGCCCATGACGAGCGGGCTCTTGAGGAGCGGAATCGCGCCGAATCCCGCGCGACTCTGAAACTCGGTGAGCGTCGGGCCGGGACAGAGCGCCGTCACGCTCACACCCGAGCCGGACGTCTCGTTGGCCAGGGCTTCCGAGAATGACAGCACGTAGGCCTTGGTGGCGTAGTAGACGGCCATGAGGGGCCCCGGCTGGAAGGCGGCGGTCGAGGCCACGTTCAGGATCCGCCCCCGGCGACGCTCGAGCATTCCCGGTAGGAAAAGCTTGGTCAGGTGGGTCAACGCCGTGACGTTGACCTGAACCATCTCGAGTTCCTTTTCGAGCGGCGTTCCTGCGAAGGGGCCGTACACGCCGAATCCGGCGTTGTTGACGAGGACTTCGAGGACCGTGCCGCGCGCGGAGAGCTCCCGGGCGATCGCGACGGGCGCTTCCGGTTCGGCCAGATCCCTCGACAAGATCGTGACCGCGACGCCGAACTTCTCGCGGAGGCCGCGTGCGACCGCTTCGAGGCGGTCGCGGTTGCGCGCGACGAGGACGAGATCATGGCGGCCGCGGGCCAGCAGGGTCGCGATCTCGAGGCCGATGCCGCTCGAAGCACCGGTCACGAGCGCGGTCGGCATGCGCGCACGATATGCGAGGGACGAGCCCGAAGGGTAGCTGGATCCGTCAGCGCCGCCTCTACCTGGCGGAGATGCTCTGGGGCTCCTTTGCCGCCGGCGCCGCGGGCGCGGGCCTGGCCATCGGCTGAGGCTTCACGACGTGCGTCCAGGCGTTGGCGAGCTCCGCCTTCGCCCAACGTGCGAGGCCGTGGAAGAGCATCACCCACATGGAGCTGCGCACCGAGAAGCCGACGAACTTCGGCCGGCGCCCCGCGTTGTGATTGCCGTAGATGCCGAGGGCCATCTTGCGTTGCGCGATCCTCACGAGGCGCCGGTTGTAGAAGCGGATCGGGTAGAAGCCGACCTCCGCTCCGTCCTCGAAGAAGGGCGGAATGCCGAGCCGCTCGTGCGACCAGCGGTAGATCGGCAGGACCGCGGCGAAGTAGTAGAGCGCCGTGTCGAGCAGGAACGCCGTCGTCATGGTGTCGTAGTCGCCCATGACGTAGTACTTGTCGCGGTAGATCGACTCGTAGAAATACTTGAAGTAGCGGTCGTAGCGGCGGTTGTGCTCGGCGTACTCCTTGGCCATCTCCTCGGGCGGGGCGCCGCCGAAGTCCTTCAGGATCAGGCGCGTCCGAGTCCAGACCGAGAAGGCCATCTGGTCGAGGCCCGGGGAGTAGAAGGGATCGAGAAAACCGCCCGCGTCGCCGACCTGGGCCCACCCAGGCCCGATGAACTTGTCGACGAAATAGGGCAGGTGCGCGAAGTAGCGGCAATCCCCGTCGATCGGCGTGGCCCCCTGCACGAGCTGTCGCGAGAGTGGATTCCCGTCGAGAAAGCGGGTCAGCTTCTCGAGAGGAGTCTTGCCCTCCGGGGTCACCAGACGCTTGTCCCAGACGAGGCCGACGCTCGTCTCGCCGTCTTTCAGCGGGATGAACCAGATCCAGTAGCCCCACCCGGTGAAGTGGTTGGTCGCGAGGCGGCGCGCCGCGAGGACCGCGCGGGACCACGGGTTACCGGGGTCGGTGCCAGCGATGGCGACGCCGTCCATGTCGGGGACGTCGCGGTAACGCACCCAGATCGCCGCCGTCGGATGCGTGTCGATCGGCGTGACGCCGCCGCGCTTGCGCGCCAGCATGGCCTGCCGTCCCGTGGCGTCGACGAGCCAGCGGCACGAGACCGAGGCGGTCGTGCCGTCGCTCTTCTCGATCGTGAGGGTGTTCCTCTCCGCGCCTTCGCCGAGCGTCCAGGCCGTGACCTTCGCGGGCCGCCAGACCTCGCTGCCTTCCTCGCCGGCGACCTTGAGGAGGTGCTCGTCGAGCTTGGAGCGATCGAGCTGAAAGGACGGCGTGCGCGCGAGCTGCGTGGGCCCGGTCTCGGAGGCTTCCTGCAGGCAGGTGACGTCGTCGTTGTGGAACCAGAAGCGGAACGCCTGCTTGGGCAGCTGGTCCTGCGAAAGGTGCCGATACTGTTTCAGGACGCGCGTCAAGAAGTAAGCCGAGACCTCGACGGTCGACTCGCCGACCTTCCAGTCGAACCGGTCCGTCTTGTCGACGACGAGGATGCGGAGGTCGGGCTTCTCTCGTTTCAGCAGGATCGCGGTCGACGCGCCGGCCACGGCGCCTCCTGCGACGACGACGTCGTAGGCGAGGGGATCTTCCTTCGGCTTGCTCTCCATGACGTTCCGAGTTTACTTCGGACCCGCCGCCGGAACGCCCCTTTCGTCGACCTGGATCAGTCTGTCCACTTCCGGAATCGGCCCCAGATCCTGCACCTTTCCGGAGGGCCAGCGGATCGTCAGGTTCTCCACGCGGGTCGCCGCGCCGAGCCCGAAGTGGATGATCGGGCTCCCGGTCGAAAGATAGCCGCTGGCGTTCCCGCTCTCGACGACGATCTCGCGCCCTCCGGGCAGCCTCGCCGAGAGGCGGGCGCCGATCCCGTCGCGGTTGTCCGTCCCTGCGGATCCCGCGAGCCGCACGCGCAGGTAGTGTTCCTGCGGGCGGCGCGAGCCGAGGAAGAGCGCCTCAGGGGAGCCGATCGAGCGCACGTAGAGATCGAGGGCCCCGTCGCCGTCGGCGTCGAAAGCGACGGCGGCCCGGCCGTTGGACTCGAGGTCGAGCCCGTCGAGGAAGGCGCGGTCCTCGAAGAGCGGGGCGCCCGCCGCGGCGCCGCCCCGGTTCCGGAAATAGCGATCGCGTTCGATGCCGGCGATGCCCGCGCCCTTTCGGTCGAACGTCTTCGTCCCCGCGACATAGTCATCCCAGTAGGCGAGCGTCTGCCACCAGAACTCGAGCTCGACGTCGCGGTCGCGCCCGTCCCCCCACATTCCGTTGGTCGCGTAGATGTCCGGCCACCCGTCGTCGTCGAAGTCGGCGGCGACCGCGCTCCAGTTCCAGCCGGCATGCTGCGCGCCCGAGCGCGCCGTCGCGTTCTCGAACGTGTGATCGGCGCGCTGGAGGAGCAGCGTGTTGCCCGAGGCCATCTCCTCGCACCACTTGATCGCGACCGACAGAAACAGGCGGCCTGCCAGGCTGATCGGGATCGAGGGGTACTCGTGGAGGAAGTACCACTGCGTGTCCGTGCCCGTCGCGTAGAGGTCGGGCCGGCCGTCCCCGTCGAAGTCCGCCCAGGCGCCCGACATCCCGTACGCGCGCGCCTGCGTTCCGGTCTTCTTCGCGACGTCCGTGAAGCGGCCGCCCTCGTTGCGGTACAGGTTCTTCAGGCCGAAGTCGTTGGTCGCCATCAGGTCCACGCGCCCGTCCTGGTCGTAATCCTGGAAGAGAGAGGAAAGCGTCCAGCGGGTCATGCCCGACAGACCCCAGCCGCGCGTGACGTCGGTGAAGCGGCCCTTGCCGTCGTTGACGTACAGAACGTTCTCCCGGCCGTCGTTGGCGTCGAATGGCGGGTCGGGCATCTGGCGGTAGTAGTCTCCCGTGACCGCGACGAAGAGGTCGAGGTCGCCGTCGCCGTCCACGTCGGCGAAGGCGGCCGAGCGCATGTTCCCGGTCACGGAGATGCCGGAGGCCGCCGTGGTCTCCTCGAAGGTCCCGTCGCCGCGATTGCGGAAGAGGCGCGCCGGGCCGAAGGCGTCCGTCACGAAGAGATCGGGGAAGCCGTCGCCGTCGACGTCTCCCGCGGCGAGGCCGGTCGCAGGGATGCCGTCGCCGGCGGAACGCGCGAGCCCGGCCTTCTCGGTAACGTCCGTGAAGCGGCCGGCGCCGTCGTTCTCGTACAGGATCGAGCGCCGGCCGTCACCGACGAAGAGGTCCTCGAACCCATCGCGGTCGTAGTCGAGCACCGCCACGCCGGAGCCCGGCCAGATGTCGGCGATCAGGCGGTTGACGAGCTTGTGCGGCGGGTCGTGGCGAGGCGCTCCGAGGCCCGAGTCGGCGGTCGCGTCGCGGAAACGGGGCGAGACTTCCCGGCGCTCCGAGAGGGCGCGCTCGAACCGGAGGGAGACCTCGCCGCCTTCCGAAACGGTCGCGAGCGCGCCGCGCTCGACGCGCGAGCCGTCGGGGGCAAACCCGCCGACGGTGAACGTGACGGAGCCCGAAGTCTCCTCGCCGCTGTGCCGCGGCTTCTCCACGCGATAGTCGACGTAGGCGAGGCGGTCGAGCCCGTTCCACGCCCAGGTGCGCAGCGCCGCGATGCCCTCCGCGTCGGCGGGTGTCGCCTCCCGGCTGCGCAGCGCCCGCCGCACGGCTTCGTTCGCGTCCCGCCAGCGCTCGAGCTGCGCCATCCACGGCCGAAACTCGGCCCGCAGCCGGTTGATCGAGGCGTTTCGGTAGAGCCACCAGCCCGCGGCGGCGAGGACGACGAGAGCGAGGGCAATGACGAAATTCCGGCGACGCACGAGAGCGGGATCGTAACTCGGGACCAACGGTTCATCCCCAGGGCGACCGCGTCGAGGCGGTTCCGTCGTGCCGAAGCGAAACGAGGATGTGGCCCTGAGCCCGAAAGGCCGGCCCGGCGCAGTAAGCCGGGGGCGCTGGATCAGCCTCCACGGATCGCGCCCGGAGCTGGCCCGGTCTTCAACGGGCGCAGCGAGACCTGACCCTGCCGGAAGAGATCGATCGCTTCGCCCAGGATGCGGACGGCCTCCTGCGGCGCGTGGAATCCGTTGGAGTTCTCCGACTCGACGAAATCGACGTAGAACTGGCCGCGGCGCTGGGCCCGGCGCGCTGTCTCGAGCTCCGCGTCCGAGGCGCCCGCTTCCCGGGCGGCCTTGATGTCCGCGATCAGCGCCATGAGCGCGTCCATCGCCCGATTGCGCAGGCTCACGGTGCGCTCCTGGATCTCCTCGGCGCGGGCGAGGAGCTCCTCCTCCGGCCACTTGTGGCACGTCTGGCAGGCGTTGTTGATGTTCAAGAGCGGGCTGCGGACGTGGTGATCCGTGATCTTGAGCGCCCCCACCCGCGTGTACGGCATGTGGCAGTCGGCGCAGGCCACGCCCGAGCGAGCATGGATGCCCTGGTTCCACATCTCGAACTCGGGGTGCTGGGCCTTCAGCTGCGGCGTCCCCGTCTCCGCGTGGATCCAGTCTTTGAAGCCGACCTCGTCGTAGTAGTCGGCGATCTGGTCCACCCGCAGGCCCTTCGCCCACGGATATGTCAGCCGCTTCTCGTCGCCCTTGAAATGGTACTCGACGTGGCACTGCCCGCAGACGTAGCTGCGCATCTCCTGGCGCGTGGCCATTGTGTTCACGTCGTAGTCCTTCACGCCCTCGCTCGCCTTCAAGGCCCGGATGCCCTCGAGGAAGCCGGGCCGCGTAATGCGTAGCGCCATCGTCTCCGGATCGTGACAGTCGATGCAGGCGATCGGGTGCGTGAAGCTCTTGCGCGCCTCAACGTACGGCATCTTGTTGAAAACCTCGAAGCCCTTGATCAAATCGCCGCCGCCGGCTTTCCTGTAGGCCACGTAGACTGACGCGTGACAGTGGATACAGGTGCCCGGCGGCTTGAACTCGGTCACACGCTGCGTGTAGGTCTGATCTTCGAGCATGTAGGCGTGGCCGCGTTTCTTGCGGAAGTCGACCGAGAAGGGATAGCCCGCCCACATCGTTTTCAGGCGCGGGTCCTCCTCGATGCGCTGCTGCGCGACCACCGAGCGCGGGTCCGCCTCGGTCGGCGCCTTAGGCAGAGCCTCGCTGCCGCCGTAGCGCGTCCGCTTCTGGTCCGTCGTGCGGAGGTACGCGTCGTACTGCAGCGGGAAGTTCTTTCCCCAGACCGCGGGGTCAGTCGTCTCGTCGGTCAGCTCCACGACGCGGAAGAACGGGTTCTTCGCCTCCTGCTTGCGCTCGAAGATGTTCACCAGCAATGCGGTGATCGCCGCCGCCGCGATGGCCGCCACGCCGCCGATGACAAGGATCGGGCCGCGGGGCCGACGGCGGGCGCCTGGATGGGACTCAGCCATGTCTCACCTCGAGTCCGTCGCGACGGAAGTTGGCGAAAGCTCCATGTGACCGACGGAGCCGTGACAGCGGATGCAGGAGATCTCGGCCGATCCGGCGTGGGCGGGCGTGCCCATCGCCTGGACGATGCCGGCGTGGCAAGTCCGGCAGGCCGCCTCGGTGACCTTGCGGCTGCCCGGGGTCGCTCGAATCGGCTCGTGGAAGCTCTGGGTCGTGAAGTAGAACGAGTGCCAGAAGCCGTTCCTCGCCTTCGTGTAGTACTTGCCGGCGGGGTCGTGGGGAACGTGGCAGTCGTTGCAGACCGCCACCGACCGGTGGCTTCCCTTCAGCCAGCCCTCATACTGCTCGGTCATCACGTGGCAGTTGGCGCAGGCCTTCGGGTCGTTGGTCAGGTAGGACCAGCCCTTGGCGTACGCGAAGGTGTAGACCCCGAGGCCGACAGCAGCACCGAGAACGATCAGCGCGGCGACTGCCGTCGACCGTCGAATCCTCATCGGCCGCACGAGTCAGAAGACATACGGCACGTCGATCTGGAGGATGTTGTAGCCCTTTCTG
This sequence comes from Thermoanaerobaculia bacterium, assembly GCA_046716885.1. Classification (GTDB taxonomy): domain Bacteria; phylum Acidobacteriota; class Thermoanaerobaculia; order UBA5066; family Gp7-AA6; genus DAHUXD01. The sequence continues at coordinate 9,980 of JBKJWL010000092.1, forward strand.
TCCATCGGGTCGTCCAGCGCGCGAGTGTAAGACAGGCCCGGCCGCAGCCACGAGCTCTTGCCGACCTTAAGGTGCAGCCTCGGCCCGATGCCGAAGGTGAGCTGCTGGCGCGCCGAAGGGTCGTTGCGCGCCGGGGCGGCGTCCGAGAGCCAGCGTTGCAGCCGCACCTCGGCGCCGAGCGACACTAGCGGCGAAAAGAAGTGGCCCGCGTGGATCCCGGCCGTGAAGTTGGTGCGCGAACTATCCTGGCTCTCCGGGCCGCGGACACGGGTCAGCTGAAGCAGCGTGGCCTCGGCCTGGAGCGTCACTTCCGGTGAGATGTACGCCAGGTCGAGCCCGCCGATGACCGTCCAGTAGTTGACTGCGAACAGCGCGTTGTCCATCGCCGAGCGGGCCGGGATCGCCGCCTGCATCGCCGCCGCGGCCCCGGCATCCGGCGAGTCGCCGCCGCCGCTTCCGATCGGAATCGTGCTGGCGAGAAACGCGGTCCAGCGCCAGCCCGCGCCGAACGGGCGCGAGTAATTGCCGCCGAGAAGCGCGTTCGAGAACCCGCTGCCCGAAGGATCCGGCCCGCCGGCGGGGGCCACGTTGCGGACGAAGGTCTCGCGGAAGATCAGGGACCAGTCCCGGCCACCTTTGTAGCCGGCGATCAGGCTCTTGACGTACGTGACTCCCGACGTGCGCGACGCCGGATCCTCGTAGAAGGCGATTGTCTCGTCCAGGCGCAGGACCGAGGCGGGCACCGCCGGGCGAAGAAGCCACGGCAGGGAGTAGGGCGCAGCCTTTGGCGGCGCGGCAACGGAGGCGCTCTGCGCGAGAGCCGCAGCGGCAAAGAGGAGGAGAGAACAGCCGAAGGCGCAGCTCCTCGGACACCGAGCGCCGAGACTCCCCATAGTCATTCGACAGAACGCCTGTTGGGGCGCCTCCCGGGCGATCGCCCCGAGCCGGCAGCATGCTTCTGATGGCGGAGAGGACGGGATTCGAACCCGTGATAGAGGTTTAAGCCCCTATGGCGGTTTAGCAAACCGCTGGTTTGAGCCACTCACCCACCTCTCCGCGAATGGTCAGGATCGCCGATCTTACCCGAGAACCACCGCGATGGTGTGCGCGCCGCCGTCGTCGGAGAGCGGGATCTCCCGGCCCGAAACGGGCTGGCCGTCGAGCGAGATGGCCGTGACGCCGCGCATCGCGCCGCGCGGGTTCTCGACAGTCAGCCGGTAGCGGGCGGAGTGGTAGCGGAAGGTGATCTCGAAGCCGGGCCAGGCGCGCGGGATGCACGGGTCAATGTGGAGGGCGGTGCCGCGCAGCCGAAAGCCCAGGATCCATTCCACACCCGCGCGGTACATCCATCCGGCCGCGCCCGTGTACCAGGTCCAGCCTCCGCGTCCCGTATGGGGACGCTCCGAGTACACGTCGCCGGCCATGACGAACGGCTCGACCTTGTAGCGATACAAGCCGGCGCGCGTGCTCGCATGGTTGATCGGGTTCAGGATCGCGAACAACTCGCCGGCCTTGTCGCCGTCGCCGAGCGCCGCGAAGGCGATCAGGGACCACACGGCCGCGTGCGTGTACTGGCCGCCGTTCTCGCGCACCCCCGGCACGTAGCCCTTGATGTAGCCCGGCTCGAGCTTCGTGCGGTCGAAGGGGGGCGTGAAGAGCTCGACGAGCCCGTCGCCCCGGCGGATGAGATGCTCGTCGACCGCGGCCATGGCGCGGCGCGCCCGCTCGGGATCGGCGGCGCCCGAGATGACGCCCCACGATTGGGCGATCGAGTCGATGCGGCACTCGTCGTTGGAGGCCGAGCCGAGCGGTGTCCCGTCGTCGAAGAACGCGCGGCGATACCAGTCCCCGTCCCACCCGTCCCGCTCGAGCGCCGCCTTCAAGGAGGCCGCGTGGGCCCGCCAGCGCCGGGCCCGCTCCGTCTCGCCGCGCGTCTCGGCGAAGCTGGCGAAGCTCCCGAGGTTCGCGCCGAGGAACCAACCGAGCCAGATGCTTTCGCCCTGCCCGCCCGCGCCGACCCGGTTCATCCCGTCGTTCCAGTCGCCGCTGCCCATAAGGGGCAACCCGTGGGGACCGGTCGAGAGGCTGCGGTCGAGCGCGCGGGCGCAATGCTCGAAGAACGACGCGGCCTCTCCCGAGACCCGCGGCTCGAAGTACCGGTCCGTTTCCCCCGGCTCCAGGGGCGCGCCCTCGAGGAAGGGCACCTGTTCGTCGAACAGGCCGAGATCGCCGGTCACCTCGACATAGTGGTGCGCCGCGTAGGGGAGCCAGAGCAGATCGTCGGAGATCCGCGTCCGCACGCCTTTGCCCCCGGGTTCGTGCCACCAATGCTGGACGTCGCCCTCCTCGAACTGGCGCGAGGCGGCGCGCAGCAGGTGCTCCCGCGCGAGCTCGCGGCGCGCGACCGTGAAGGACATCACGTCCTGCAGCTGATCGCGGAACCCCCACGCTCCGCCCGCCTGATAGAAGGCGGATCGCGCGCTGTAGCGGCACGCGATGGCCTGATAGAGGAGCCAGCGGTTCAGCATCAGGTCCATCGAACGCTCCGGCGTGCGCACCTGGAGGGCGGTGAGGGTGTCCTCCCACTCGCGCCGCACGTCGCCGAGCGCGGCGTCGAGATCCCTGGATCGCGTCCGAGCGACGAGCTGCCGGGCGTGCGCCGCGTCGGTTCCCTGGCCGAGCAGGACGACGACCTCGGCCCGCTGCCCGGGGGCCAGCCGCAGCCGCACCTGCAGCGCAGCGCAGGGGTCCAGTCCCGCGCCGGCCCGGCCGGAGAGAGCGATGCCGGGTGAGAGGCCCGCCGGGCCGTCCAGGCCGCCGTTTCGTCCGAGAAATTCGGTGCGATCGGCCGTCCACGCGCTCTGCCTGCCGCCGACGTCCGCGAACGCGACGCACGCGGCGCGCGCCTCGTTCCATGCGTTGCGGGCGAAGAGCGCGCCCGTCTCTCGATCGAGCTCGGTCACGACGAAGGGCGCGCCCGCCGATCTCTGCGCGCCGAGCACCCACTCCGCGTAGGCGGTCACCGTGACGGTCCGCTCCCGCCCGGAGCGGTTCTCGATGCGCAGCCGGGAGATCTTGACCGGATCTTCGTGCGGGACGAACACGAGAAGGTCGCTCGCGATCCCGAGGTGCTCGTGCTCGAAGCGGCTGTACCCCTGGCCATGGCGCACGACGTAGGGCCCGTCGTCCCGGATCGGCAACGGGGTGGGGCACCAGACCTGGCTCGTCTCCTCGTCCCGCAGGAAGAGCGCCTCGCCGGGCGGATCGCTGACGGGGTCGTTCGACCAGGGCGTGAGCTGGTTCTCGCGGCTGTTCCCCGCCCAGGTATAGCCCGAGCCCGTCTCCGAGACGAGGCAGCCGAACCCCGAGTTCGCGACGACGTTGATCCACGGGGCCGGCGTCCACTGCCCCTCACCGAGGATGGTGACGTATTCGTTTTCGCTGTCGGAGAAACCGCCCAGGCCGTTGAAGAAGGCGAGGGGCACGCGAGGCGGCGACAGCTCGGTCTCCTGGGGCCCGGCGAAGACCGGACGCGGCGGCCGGACGGCGGAGAGCCCGCGCAGCAGCCGGATCACCTGTTCTGCCAGCGTGCCGTGCCGCGAGAGCAGGACGACGCGCGCCGCGGTCAGGAGCGCGTCGCGCTCGGCGGCCGTCAGCAGTTCGCCGCGCAGGACGAACACCCGGCCCGCCGGGAGCTCGGGCCCTACGCCGAGCGCCCGGGTGGCGGCCCGGACAAGAGACTCCAGCGTCGATCCGAGCTCCGGCGTGTACGAGGTCGACTGCTCGTTGACGATGACGAGATCCACCGACAGGCCCTTCATCCTCCAGTACTCGTGCGCGCGCAGGAGCTGGCGCACGATCCCCTGGTCCTCGACCTGGTCGATCCGAACCAGCACGATGGGGATGTCGCCCGAGATTCCGTGCGCCCACAGCGCGGAAGGCCCCGAGCGGTTGCCCTCGAGGATCTCGACGGGAGCCCGCAGGGTCGGATCGGAGTAGAGGATCCGTGTCGCGACCCGCTGGAAGAGATGCGCCTCGTCGGTCGTGATGCCGAGGTGACGCAGCTGGACCTGCGCCTGCGTCCAGGCGAGACTCGAGACGCGGTCGTAGGTGGCCGGGTCGCGGTACTTGTCGGCCAGCGCGAGCGCCCGTTCGCGGGAATCCGACACGGCCGTGGCCAGGTGCACGAGCGCGGTCTCTCCCGGGCCCAGGCGCACGCGGCGGCGCAGGCTGAAAATGGGGTCGAGGACCGTTCCGGCTGTGTTCGAGAGCGGGCGCCGCTCGGCGATGGAGGCGGGGTTGCGGATGGACCGACCGCGCCCCAAAAAACGGGCGCGGTCGGTCTCGTACTGCACCGTGCCGACCATCTCGCCCTGCACGGCCATCACCTGCGCCGCCCAGATCGGATCCTCCTTGTCGCGCGGTCGGCGGCTGGCGAGCAGCGCTTCCGCGGCGGTCACGAACTCGGTCTGGATGAAGAGGTTCGAGAACGCCGGGTGCGCCGCGTCCGCGGACGCCGGCGCCAGAACGATCTCCGCGTAGGAGGTGATCTCGATGTCGCGGGTCCGCGCACCGAGGTTCGTCAGGGAGATCTGGCGCACCTCCGCGTCGTCTTCGGTCGAGACCAGGATCCGCAGGGTGGTCGCGATCGGCCCGTCCTTCCGGTGGATCTCGACGCGGTCCTCCGAGTAGACCGCCTCGTAGGTATCGGGCTCGACGCCTGCCGGCTGGTAGCCCGCGGACCAGACCTCGCCCGAGAGCTCGTCGCTCAGGAAGACGTAGGTTCCCCACGGATCGCGCGTCGTGTCTTCGCGCCAGCGCGTCACGTCGAGCCCGTTCCAGCGGCTGTAACCGGATCCGGCCGCGGTGACCATGACGCTGTACCGACCGTTGGAGAGCAGGTGCGTCCGCGGCGTCAAATCGTGCGGCGAAAGAAAGCGCCGCAGTACCGGAAGGACCTCGTCTCGCACGTTGCGCTCCCAGCCCTCGGTCATGGGGCGCGCCACCGCCACTGTCCGCGGCGTGCGCTCCTGCAGGAGGAGCTCGGTGGCCTGCACCGCCGGCGCCTGGCCGAAGCGGCGCCGCATCGTTCCCTCGAGCACGACGTTGGCGAGCGCGACGATCGTCATCCCCTGGTGGTGGGCCATGTACGCCCGGACGATCGCCAGCGGCTCCCCCACGGGCAGCCGCGACGGCGTGTAGTCGATCGATTCGTAGAAGCCGAACTGCCCGAGCGCGCCGGTCGAGGCCAGCCGCTCGAAGTTTCTCGCGGCCGCTTCGGGCTCGACCATGGCCGCCAGCGCGGTCGCGTAAGGAGCCACGACCAGGTCCTCCGAGAGCCCGCGCCTCAAGCCGAGGCCGCTGACGCCGAAGTTCATATACTGATAGGTGAAGTGGAGATCCCGCGCGTTGTAGGCGGCCTCCGAGAACCCCCACGGTACGCCGCGCTCGCGCCCGTACTGGATCTGGCGGCGCACGGCGAGGCGGTTGGTCTGCTCGACCAGGCTGCCCGAGGGCGAGTCGAGGACGAGCTCGGGCATCAGGTACTCGAACATGGAGCCGGACCACGACACCAGCGCGGATCCCCGGCCGACGGGCGTCAGAGTTCGGCCGAGGCGGAACCAGTGCTTGCTGGGAACGTCCCCGCGCGCGATGGCGACGAAGCTCGCCAGGCGAGCTTCCGACGCCAGCAGGTCGTAGAAGCCGGGGTCGAGCGTTGCCTCCCCCGGGTGATAGCCGATCGAGAAGAGGTCCCTCGTCCGGTCGTAGAGGAACGTGAAGTCCATCTCGTCCACCAGGCGCTCCGCCGCGGCGGCGAGCGCGGGCAGGCGGCTCGAGATCTGCGCCGGCTCGGCGTCGCGCCGGTGGCTCGCCACGCTGGCGCGCAGAGCGAGTGCCCATTCCAGGGCCGCCGCGGCGTCGGCGGCACCGTCCTCCTGGCCGAGAGCCCGGACGATGTCGGCCAGCGTCTCGGAATGCACCGACAGCGCATCGAGGCGCGCGGCCCACTCCTCCGGCGAGTCCGGGGCGGAGGACAGCAGCGCCCCGGCCTCGCGCAGCTCCGCCGCGAGATGGCGGGAGCTCACGACGCCGCCCTGGCGGCGCCCCGAGAGCGCGGCCGCGGATTCGGCCAGCAGCTCCAGGGTATTGGCCAGGCCGTCGCGCGCCCACTCGATCGAGATCGGCCCGCTCTGTTTGTCGAGGCAGGCCTGCTTCAGCGCGATCAGGTGCCCCGCGAGGTTGCCGCTGTCGACCGTCGAGACGTAGCGCGGCTCGAGTGGCCCCAGGTCGCGCGTGTCGTACCAGTTGTAGAGGTGCCCGCGGAACCGTTCCAGCCGTTCGAGCGTCGAGAGGGTGGCCTCGAGGCGCTCGGCCATCTCCGAGAGACCGATCCAGCCGAGATCGTTCGCCGCGACGGTCGAGAGCAACGCCAGCCCGATGTTGGTCGGCGAGGTCCGCCTCGCGGTCTCGGGCCTCGGCGTCTCCTGGAAGTTGTCGGCCGGCAGGAAATTGTTGTCGGGTCCCGCGAACCGCTCGAAGTAGACCCAGGTGCGGCGAGCGATCCGCCGAAACTCCCGAGCGTCGGCCTCCGAGAAGCGCTCCCTGGGGAGATCGCGCGGCGGCAGGCTGACCCACCACGCGATCAGAGGCGACACCAGCCAGAGGCCGATGAAGGGCAGCGCGAAGCTCCATGGACCGGAGCCCGACGCCGCGACGATCAGGGACGCCCCGGCTGCCATTCCGATTGCGGCGCGCATCCGGCGCAGGAAGCCAACCGGCTCGAGATCCAGGGCCCGATGCGCCTGGGCGGCGGGGGTCCATTGGAGAAGTCGCCGCCGCGTCACCACCAGCCGCCAGAGGGTTCGCGCGATCGCGTCGAGCCGCATCCAAGCCGCGTGCGCGAGGAAAACGACCCGCATCCCGGTCTGCGCGAGACCGAGGCCGAGGTCGGCCGCGACGCCGCGAACGAAACTCCTCTTGGCGATTCCGGTCCGCGCGGGAAGAAGGCCCGAGAAAAAGGAGAGAGACGTCGGCAGCAACAGGGCGCCCAGAACGAAGGCCGTCCAGAGCCCGGCTCCGGCGCCCGGCAGACACCATCCGGCGACCAGAGTCGCCAGGGTCATCGGCGCCGAAAGGCTGCGGCGGAGGTTGTCCAGCATCTTCCAGCGGGCGATGGTCGGGATCCGCCTGCGGAAGATCCACGGCAGCAGCTGCCAGTCGCCGCGCACCCAACGGTGCTGGCGCGAGGCCGCCACCTCGTAGTGGCCGGGGAACCCCTCGAAGAGCTCGATGTCCGAGGCGAGACCGGCTCTCGCGAAGAGGCCCTCGAAGAGATCGTGGGAGAGCTGCGTATTCTCCGGGACGCGGTCGGCGAGCGCGCGTTCGAAGGCGTCCACGTCGTAGATGCCCTTGCCGGTGTAGATCCCCTCTCCGAAAAGGTCCTGGTACACGTCGGAGACGGCGAACGCGTAGGGGTCGACACCGCGGGGGCCGGAGAAGACGAGCTGGAACACCGTTCCCAGCCCGGTTTCCGGCAGTGTGGGCGTTATGCGGGGCTGGAGCAACGCGTGCCCGTCCACGACCCGTCCGGCCGTGGAATCGAAGACAGGCCCATTCAACGGGTGCGACATGGCGCCGACCATGCGGCGGACCGCTTCTCGCGGCAGCCGCGTGTCCGCGTCGAGCGTGATCACGTAGCGGATGCCGGGAGGCGCCAGGAGCTCGTTCCCTGCGGCCGAGAGGAAGGACGTGTCGGCCGCCCCGCGGAGGAGACGATTCAACTCGCGCAACTTGCCGCGCTTGCGCTCCCAACCCATCCACACGCCTTCGCGCTCGTTCCGGAGGCGGTGGCGATGGAACACCCAGAAACGCGCGCCGCCTCCGGCTGCGGGCCCGTGCTTCGCGTTGATCTCGCCGATCGCGGAGCGAGCCTCTTCGAGCAGCGCGTCGTCCTCGGGGAGGCTCTCCGTCTCGGCGTCCGACCAGTCCGAGAGGAGGGCGAACCGCAGCTCCGGATCGGGATTGGCGAGGTAGTGCACTTCCAGCCGCTGAACTGCGTCGCGGATCTCCGACTCGTCGGTCAGAAGCATGGGTATGGCGACCAAGGTGCGCGACTCGGCCGGAACGCCGTCCGAGAGCTCGAGCTTCGGGAGCCGTCGGGGGCCGACGAGCCTGGTCACGTATCGGTTGATCATTGCGATCGCGAGATCGGAGGCGGGCACCGCCGCGAGCAGGGCCAGCAGAACGAGGCTCGGAAGCGGCGCTCCGGAGCGCGCCATGACGAGGAGGGGCAGGGCGAGGACGCCAGCGGTTGCCGCAGCGATCCCGAACAAGTAGAGCGGAGTGGCCGCCCGGAACCAGGTGCGGCGCAGCCATTGACGGGCCGGCAGCCGGAGCTCGAGGTCCTTTTCGAGGCGCGGACGGCCTTTCGAGATGAGGTAGTACCCGGGATCCAGCAGGCGCGGATCGGCAGGCGCGCCCGCCCGCCCCTGCGCCGTCGCGGCCTCCGCGGCCATCCGTACGGCGCGCCGCGCGACGTCGAGCTCGTCGCGGAGGCTCTCTCGGGAGAGCTCCTCCACGGCGTGGCGGTACCGATCGCGCGTGGGAAAGTCCATCTCCTCGACACGCGTGCCCTCGCAGAGCGTCTCGTGAACCAGGCTCACGCTCTCGAAGAAGACGGCCCAGTCCGCCGACGACAGCAGGCGCATGCTGGTGATGACGTTGCGGACCGTCGCGTGCGACGCCACCTGCTCCTGGTGCTCGAGGCGAACGACCTCGTCGGCCGTCGCTCCCTCGCTCGCGAAGCGCTGGTCGAGCCACTCGAGCGCCGGGGTGACGGCAGGATCCCGCTCGCGCAGCCTCTGGACGAGCTGGACCGCGAAGGCCCGCGTGAACGGCCGTTGCGCCAGCTGGCGCAGCACGGCCGCCGCGTCGGCTTTGGGAGCCTCTCCCACGCCGAGAAGCGCGTCGGCAACCGCGTCGGCCTGGTCGCGCGCGACGCCTCGCGCGGCGACCCGCTCGGCCAGGCGGCGGAGGTTCTCGACGAGCACGAGACGCAGCGAGATCGCCAGCGCCCACAGCTCGCCGATCGTGAGAGGTTGGACCCCCTGGTAGGCCCGGACGAAGCGGCGAAGCGTCTCGAGCTCGACCCGGCTGTCGGTGTGCGCCACGAACGCCCAGGCCAGCCCGTAGACACGCGGGTATCCCTCGAGCGGGCCCGAGGCCAGCTTGGGCAGCTCGCGGTAGAAGCCCGGCGGCAGGTCCTCGCGGATTTCGCGAATCTGCTCCTCCACGAGGTAAAAGTTGTTGAGGAGCCATTCCGCCGCCGGGGAGATGGAGCGCGTCACGCGGCTGGCCTCGGCGAGCGCGCTGTAGGACTGGAGGAGTACCCGGGCGTTCCCCCGCAGCCGGGGCAACAGGCGCCTTCCCCGGCGCCTCCCGCGGTAGATGGTCTGCTCGGCGGCGAGCGCCGCGGCGAACTGCTCGAGGCGCTCGGTCGAGAAGAGCTCCCCCCGAATCGGGCTGGCGGGTGTTCGCATGCGCGTCTAGGAGCCTATCCGACGCAAGCCGAAAAATTCCGGGTCCGACGGATTAGCCGCGCCCGCGGTTCCCGGGGCTATGATCGGCCGCGGGACAGGGACATCACGAACGACGAAAGGCGAACGCATGGCAAACCAAAAGACACAAGCAACGAGCAAGCCATTTCTCTCGGACGTCAAGGAGCTCCGCGCGCGGGCCCGCCGGCACATCGAGAACGGTGCAGTCACCGAGGGGTACCGGCCGGATCGCGATACGGTCGTCCGGATCCTCAACGAAGCGCTGGCGACCGAGATCGTGTGCGTGCTGCGCTACCGGCGCCACCACTTCATGGCCGCCGGGATCCATGCGAAGGGCGTGGCCGACGAGTTTCTCGTGCACGCGAACGAGGAACAGGGCCACGCCGACGAGATCGCGCAGCGGATCACCCAGCTCGGCGGAGAGCCGAACTTCGATCCCCAGGGCCTCACGACGCGCAGCCATTCGGAATACGTCGCCGGCTCCACACTCCTCGACATGGTCCGCGAAGACCTCGTGGCCGAGCGCGTCGCCATCGAGTCCTACACGGAGATGATCCGGTATCTCGGAACCGACGATCCGACGACCCGGCGCATGCTGGAAGGCATCCTCGCAACAGAAGAGGAGCACGCCGAGGACATGAAGACTCTGCTCGAGACAGTCGGCAAGGAGGAATCGCGGCGCGACCGGTCGGGCCGGCCGGCGAAGCCCAAAAAGTAGGGCGGCGTGGCGGCCGTCGGCCGTCTATCGGGGCTCGACCACCCGTGTCTTGCGGATCCGGAGCTCGTAAGCGCCGCGCGACGTCGCCGCGTGCAGGAGTCGGCCGGAGGGGGAGAGCGCCAGGTGCAGGGCGCTCGAAGTGGGCAGGCGCAGATCCTGCCAGGTCGCGCCGCCGTCCCCGGTCCGGAAGACGCCGCCCAGGGGCAGGATGCCGGGAACGTAGCTCGCGCTCGCGTAGAAAGTCGAAGGATCTCCCGTGTCGACCGCGAGATCGGTCACGTAGACGCCGGACAGGGCGCTCGCGACCCAGGTCGTTCCTGCGTTCTCGCTCAGGTAGACGCCTCCGCACTGAAACCCGCCCGGCCCCAGGCGTCCGGTGCCGGCGAGGAACACGTTCGGGTTTGACGGAAGAAGCCGCAGGACGAGGAGGCCGGGGCAGCCCGTGGGCGCGTCGGCGGCCGCGGTCCAGGTGTCTCCGGAGTCGGCGCTGCGAAAGATCTTCGTTGCGCCGTAGGCGTACAGGGTCCCGCCCGAGGCCGCGGTGAGGCTCGAGGTTTCGGTGAAAGGCGTCGCGGGCTGCGACCACGTCAGACCCGCATCGACGCTGCGAAAGAAACGCGTCCCGCACGCGAAGAGGATCGCGTCGGGGGAGGCGCCGGCGGCAAACGAGGGAACGCAGACGCTCGAGAGGGACAGGAGCAGCGACCACGTGTCGCCGCGGTCGACGGAGCGGTAGATCTTCGTGACGCCTCCTGCGGCCAGCACGCCGGCGAAGACCCGCGTGCTGACGCGGGGGTCGACCAGGATCTCGGAAAGATAGTCACCCCGCGGCGCCTCGAAGAGCGCGTTCCAGGTCTGTCCGCCGTCGGTCGACCCGAAGATCGCGCTCTGCAAGGCGTCGTAGACGGACGCGCCGGCGAAGACGGATGTCTCCGAGTCGGCGGCCGCGCTGATGGCGTTGACCGAGGTCAGCGGCGGTCCGGACGTCTGCCAGCCCGCGACCTGTGCGGGCGCAAGGCGAGGCTGAGCGACCAGCAGCGCCGCGGCAAGGGCGGCCCGGGCGATTGGGGTCAGGTCTTCATTCTTCGGCTTTTGCGGTTGTTCTGCAACATGGCATGGGGTGAACGGGGGTTTTTTATGAGGATTTGGGGGCCCCCGGCCGGGGA
>JBKJWL010000093.1:0-24335 GCA_046716885.1 Thermoanaerobaculia bacterium
AGGGAGGACTTTCCGGAGCCCGAGACGCCCGTGATCACGACGAGGCGGTTGCGCGGGATGTCGCAGGAGACGTTCTGCAGGTTGTGCTGCCGCGCGCCGCGGATCCGGAGGGTGTCCATGGGAGGAGAGATTCTAAACGGTGGAGGTTGCGGGCCGGACCTGGACCTGAATTTTCCTGTTGGAATAACGGAACTGACCACCTACAATCCGATCAGCGACCCCGGACTGTCCAAGACAGAGGTGTATTGAGATGGGAGGCTGTTGAGGGAGAGGGGCGCCCGGCGATCGGCCGGCTCGCGGGCATTTCTCATTCTTCTCATTTTTCTCCTTCTTCTCCTTCCTTCCCTCCCCGGCGTGCTCGGGCAGGCTCAGGAAGAGAGAAAAGCGCTCTCGCTCCAGAGCTCCGAGCGCTCCCGGCCGGTGACGGTTCCCCAGCCCGTTCCGTCGATCCTCACCGATTCATCCTCGAGCGCCTCTACCTCGGTGGCGGCGACGACGCTCTCCTGGAGCCACACCGTGGGCGTCGGCTCGAATCGCCTTCTAATGGTGGGGGTTTCGATCGCCGGTGGGACAGTTGTTTCGACGATCAGTTACGGGGCGCAGTCCCTGTCCCCGGTCGGCTCCCAGAACGGACAGGCCACGCAGACGCGGGTGGAGCTCTGGAGCCTCGTCGCCCCGAGCAGCGGCACGGCGACGGTCACCGTCACGATGAGCGCTGCGGCGGTCTTCGCCGGCGGCGCCACCTCCTTTTTCGACGTAGATCAGACGACACCGCTTGGAACATTCGCGAGCGCCGGAGGCAATACCCAGCCCGCCACCCTCGCCGTCACGAGCGCGGCCGGAGAGCTCGTGATCGATACGGTCGCAGCCAGGGGCGACGCGCTCATTGTGACGGCAGGCGCCGGCCAGACGCAGCTATGGAACCTCACGACGGGGATCTCTCCCAACGACGTCATCGGCGCCGGCAGCACGGAGCCGGGCGCGGCCTCGGTGACGATGTCGTGGACGCTCGGCGTCGCGCCGCGGTCCTGGGCCATCGGCGCAGTGTCCCTCCGACCGACTTCACCGACGCCCACACCCACGTTCACGCTCACGCACACCGCGACGCGGACTTTCACCCCATCTCCCACCGCGACGTTCACGGCGTCCCCGACTTCTACGTTCACCGCGTCCCCGACACCGACGATTACCGCCTCGTCGACTCCGACAGCCACCCTCACGCCCTCGTTTACAGCGTCTTCCACGCCGACTTTCACGGCATCGCCGACGCCGACCTTTACGGCTTCCCCCACTCAGACCTTCACGGCCTCGCCAACTGTCACGTTCACGCCTTCTCCAACGCTCACGTTCACCGCTTCACCGACCCCGACATTTACGGCGTCTTCAACGCCCACGTTTACGGCCTCGCCCACGCCCACTTTCACCTCGTCGCCAACTCCCACCGCGACATTCACGGCGTCGCCAACTCCGACCTTCACCGCGTCGTCGACGCCAACCGCGACCTTCACGGCCTCCGCAACGCCGACCTTTACGGCCTCACCCACTCAGACCTTCACCGCATCGCCAACCGCCACATTCACGGCGTCGCCAACTCCGACTTTCACCGCGTCATCGACTCCCACAGCGACCTTCACCGCCTCGCCGACGGCGACGTTTACGGCCTCACCCACTCAGACCTTCACCGCATCGCCAACCGCCACGTTCACCGCGTCGCCGACGCCGACATTCACGGCGTCGCCAACACCGACGTTCACGGCGTCCCCCACTCCGACCTCTACCGCTTCCCCGACGGCGACGTTCACGGCCTCACCCACTCAGACTCTCACCGCATCGCCAACCCCGACATTCACGGCGTCGCCAACGGCGACCTTTACCCCGTCACTGACGTCCACGTTCACTGCTTCGCCAACGCCCACAGAAACATTCACGGCCTCCCCGACGCTCACCAGGACTTTCACGGCGTCGCCGACACCGACATTCACGGCATCTCCCACGGCGACCTTCACCGCTTCGCCGACACCCACGGCGACATCCACCCCGACATTCACGGCCTCCTCGACGCCGACCCGGACCTCCACGCCGACGTTCACCCCGTCGCGTACGCCGACCGGAACGAGCACGCCATCCTCGACGCCGACGGGCACCTCCACGCCGAGTCGGACGCCGACGAACACGCCCACGGGAACCTCGACGCCGACCTTCACGCCGTCGACGACTGCCTCGGCCACCGCCACGGGAACACCGACGGCGACGCCAACCTTCACTGCCTCGCAAACGCCGACGGCAACGACGACGCCGACCGCGACGCCGACGGGAACGACGCCCACCCCCACCGCGACAGAGACCGTCACGCCGACACGCACGCCGGGCGGCGGAACGAGCTGTGATCTTTCGATCCGAAAGACCGGTTCACCGAACCCGGTGCAGGTGGGCCAGCACCTCGTGTACGCCCTGATCGTCGAGAACGCCGGGCCAGCGGCCGCTCTCGCCGTGACGGTGACGGATCCTCTGCCTGCCGTCACGACTTTCGTCCTCTGTCAGACGAGCCAGGGAACCTGCGCCGGGCCGCCGGTGGGCTCGACCGGCACCGTGACGTTCGACCTCGGCACGATCGGAGCGGGAGCAACGGCCACCCTCCAGATCGAGGTCGTCGTCACCGGAGCCGCCTCGGGCAGCATCCTCAACACGGCGACCGTTTCGACCTCCACGCCCGACTCGAACCCGGACAACAACACCGACGACGACATCGTCGTCGGGGGCGCGACGATCCCGATGCTCGAGCCTCGCATCCTCGCTCTGCTCGCCACTGCCCTCGCCGCCGCCGCGCTGTTCCTGATCCGCCGCCAGTAGCGCGCCTCCCGCCACTGCGTCCCGCCTCTTACCTTACTATCCTCCGTGTGTTCTCCTCCGCCGACGCGAAGTTCGTCGTCCTGGCGTTCTCGTCGCTCTTTTCGGTGATCAACCCGATCGAGGCGGCCCCGATCTTCGTGGCAATGACCGAGGGGAGGGCGGCGGAACGCCAAAAGATGGCCGTGCGCGCGTGTCTCGCGGCGGCGCTGATTCTCGCCCTCTTCGCCCTGACCGGCGGCGCGATCTTCTCCATTTTTGGGATCACGCTTCCGGCGTTTCAGATCGCCGGAGGGATCCTCTTCACGATCATGGGCCTGACGACGTTGCGCAGCGACGACCGGCCCGATCGGGCCGAGGTGGTTCTGACGGGGGACCCTTCGATCGTTCCCCTGGGCATGCCCCTGATCGCCGGGCCGGGCGCCATCTCGGCGGTCATGGTGCTCGTCGGACAGGCACGTGACGGGGGTCACAGGATCGCGCTTGCCATCGCGATCGCGGCTAACATCCTGCTCACGCTGGTGATCCTGCTCGCGGCGCCGGCGCTCGTGCGGCGCATCGGGCCCACCGGACAGCGAATCGTGTCGAAAGTCATGGGCCTGATCACCGCCGTCATCGGCGTTCAGTTCGTCTTGAACGGGGTCGAAGCGGTCGCTCTCGCCATCCTGAAGGCCGCCCGCACCTGACGCGGGTACCTGTCCTTCTTCCTCTCCCGGAGACGTCCAAGGACAGGAGACGTAAAGCTCTGACAGCGCTATAATTACCGGACTCACAAATGCCCATCTCGGTACGCGCCCTCGTGGTGGACGATTCTGCGTCCAATGCCTCGCAGCTCGTGGAGGAGCTGCGGCGCGGAGGCTTCGAGCCGGCGATCGAGCGCGTCACGACGCGCGAGGACCTCGAGGCCGCCCTCGTCGACGGCGCGTGGGACGTGGTGCTCTCGGATCTTTCCACCGCGCGCCTCGGCGCCTTCGAAGCGCTCTCGCTCCTGAAGGAACGGGACATCGACATTCCATTTCTGATCGTCTCCGAGGCGCTCGGTGAAGAGACCGCCATCCGGGCGATGAAGGCGGGGGCGCAGAACTGCATTCCGCGGGCGAGCCTCGTGCGCCTCTGCCCGATCCTGGAGCGGGAGCTCCACGAGGCGCAGATCCGCCGCGAGCGCCGGCACGCGCAGAAGGCGCTGTCGGAAAGCGAGCAACGGTTCCGGACGCTCGCCGAGTCCGCGCCCGACGCGATCCTCACCGTGGATGCGGTCGGCACGCTGCTCTTCGCCAATCAGACCGCCGCGAATCTCTTCGGCTACCCCGTCGCCGCGATGATCGGGCAATCGGTCACGTCGCTGATCCCCGACTACCGGCCGCATCGGAGCCGCATCGGTGACAACGGGGCGCCCGCGCGTTTCGGGTCGACCGGCCGCCACGCGAGTGGCCGCGCCGTGCCGTTCGAGCTGACCTACGGCGAGCTCGTCCGCGACGGCAAGCGGCTCACCACGGTCTTCGTCCGCGATCTCGCGGAGCGCGCCCGCACCGAAGAGGCGCTGCGCGAGTCCGAGGAGCGATTTCGGCGCGCGGCGCTGATGTCGAGCGATCTCATCCACGAGTGGGACCGGCAGAGCGGGAGGATCTCCTGGTTCGGCGACATCGACCGCATCCTCGGCTACGCCGAGGGCGAGTTTCCCCGGAACGTCGAGGGCTGGGAGAAGGCGATTCACCCGGAGGACCGCGCGCGGGTCCTTGCGAGCGTCGCCCGGCACTTTGAGACCGGGGAGCCGTTCATCGAGGAGTACCGCGTCCAACGCAAGGACGGCTCGACGCTCCACTGGCACCACGCGAGCGCCCTTCTGCGCGCCTCGGAGGACCAGGGTCCGCGCTGCCTCGGCACGATCACGGACATCAGCAGCCGGCGCGAGATCGAGGAGGCGTTGCGGCTGTCGGAGAAGCGCTATCGGACGCTCTTCGAGCGCAATCTCGCCGGGGTCTTCCGCTCGACGCTGGAAGGCCGGATGCTCGACTGCAACGAGTCCTTCGCTCGCATCTTCGGATATTCCTCGCGGGAGGAGGTCCTTCAGCAGCCCGCGTGGGACTTCTATCTGAACCCCAAGGACCGCGACGCCGCCGTCGCCAAACTCCTCGAACGCCAGAGCCTGACCAACTACGAGCTCTGCCTCAAGCGCAAGGACGGCAGCGCGGTTTGGGTCCTCGAAAGCGAGAACCTGATCGAGGGCCCCGACGGGGCTCTCTCGGTGATCGAGGGGACGACCATCGACATCACCGAGCGCAAGCGCGCCGAGGAGCAGGTCAAGCACCTCGCCTTCCACGACCCTTTGACGAACCTGCCCAACCGGCTGCTGTTCAACGACCGCCTCACGCTCGCGGTGGCGCAGGCCCACCGACACAACCAGAAGCTCGCCGTCCTCTTCCTGGACCTCGACCGCTTCAAGGTGATCAACGACTCCCTCGGGCACTCGGTCGGAGACGAGCTGCTGCGCCAGCTCGCCGAGCGGATCCAGGAGCACGTGCGCGAGGGCGACACCGTCGCGCGCCTGGGCGGGGACGAGTTCACGCTCCTCGTGCCGGGGATCTCCGCAGAGGAGGACGCCGCGAAGATCGCCCGCAAGGTCTGCGACGCGATCCACGACCCGTTCTGGATCGACGGCCGCCAGCTCTTCGTCACGACGAGCCTCGGGGTCTCCGTCTTCCCGTCCGACGGCCACGACGCGGAGACGCTGGTGCGCAACGCCGATTCCGCGATGTACCGCGCCAAGGAGCAGGGGCGCGACAACTACCAGCTCTACACGCCCGCGATGAACGCGAAGGCAATCGAGCGGCTCTCGCTCGAGAGCCGGCTGCGCCAGGCCGTGGCCAACGACGAGCTCGAGCTCCACTTCCAGCCCTTCATCGACCTGCGAACGGCCCAGGTCCTCGGAGCCGAGGCGCTCATTCGCTGGAGGCACCCCGAGCTCGGCCTGATCCCGCCGGGCGACTTCATCCCCATCGCCGAGCTCTCCGGCCTCATCGTCCCCATCGGGGAATGGGTGCTCCGCACCGCCTGCGCCGAGGCGCGCAAGTGGCACGCGCAGGGATTCCCGGGCCTCACCGTCTCCGTCAACCTGTCGAGCCGACAGTTCCAGCAGACCGATCTCGTCAGCCAGGTGGCCTCCGCCCTCGCGGACACCGGGCTCGAGGCGGACAGCCTCGACCTCGAGATCACCGAGTCCAACGCCATGCAGAACGCCGAGCACTCGATCAATACACTCTGGGGTCTGAAGAAGCAGGGCGTGCGCATCTCCATGGACGATTTCGGCACCGGCTACTCCTCCCTCAACTACCTCAAGCGCTTCCCCATCGACCGCATCAAGCTCGACCAGTCCTTCGTGCGCGACCTCCCCGCCGACAAGGACGACGCCGCGATCGCGATGGCCGTCATCGCGATGGGACAGAGCCTCGAGCTCGTCGTCATCGCCGAGGGCGTCGAGACGGAGGAACAGCTCGCGTTCCTCAAGGGCCACGAGTGCGATCAGCTCCAGGGCTTTCTGCTCTCCCGGCCGCTGCCGCCGGAGGCCTTCGAGAGCTTCCTGCGCAAGAGCCGGACTGCCGAGACCCGGCAGGAGCACTCCCGCTTCGGCCGAGCTCACTAGCGCTTCGGCCGGGCGGCGCTCAGACCCCCTGCGCCATCTTCATCTTCGGGTACGATCCCGCACATGAACGCTGCCGCCGCGCCGGCGTCTCCGGCCCGATATCGATCCATATTCACGCCCGCCACCCGGCAGGAGCGCGTGGACAACTTCGAGAGCTACTGGCACTACTCGCAGCGCCACGACGGGGAGATCCTCGAGGTCGAGAAGGACCTGACGCGCAAGAAACAGACCCTGGCGCGATTCCACGCCCACCCCGTGCGGTCCCGGAAGCCCCTGCCGGACCCTGAGCGCTTCTACCGCAATTACGTGAAGATGCAGGAGGACCCCCGCACGTTCGATCGGAAGACGCTGCTGCTGACCTTCCTTTACAAGTTCGCCAGGCACGAGTGGGTCGGCATCTCGGCGGCCTGGGACCTGATCCCGTCGATCGCCGAATGCCGGCTGACGACCGAGAAGATCAGCCGCTACCACCTGTGCGAGGAGTTCAGCCACGTCCGCCTCTTCCACGAGATGTTCCGCACCTTTCACCTCGACCGCGTCGAGTGGGTGCCGCTGGGCAAGTGGATGGGCCGCGTCTACAGGCTCTTTCCGCGGTTCCCCGAATCGGTCATGTCGCCGCCCGCCTTCGTCAGCGAGCTGATGGGGCTGACTCTGTACCTCCACATCGACGCAGTCCTCGACGACATCTTCGCCGATGAGACAGAGGCGCGCGACCGCATCCGCGAGCTCCTGCGGGAAATCATGACCGACGAGATGGCGCACGTCGGCCAGCGCCGGAACTTCATCGGGCCGATCGGGATGCGCGTGGCGCGCCGGATGGTCGAGCCGATGTTCCGCGCGTTTTACAAGGACATCCCCGAGTCGAGCCTCCTCTTCGACATCGACCGGATGGTCGAGGATGCCGAGAAGTTCGACTACAGCACGATGCGGCCGGACGTCATCGAGAAGAGCTGGATCCCGACGTACTGTCGCGGCTGAGGCGCTCCCGTCGACGGTCGACCCGTGGGCAACTCACGGCATACGGCTCAGAGCGCGCACCATCCGCAGTCCATCCAGGCCGGGCCCGTAGTAGTCCGACAGCCGCCGCTTCTCCCGGAATCCCATGCGCTCGTAGAAGCGGATGGCCGGCGCGTTGCGGAGGTCGACCTCCAGCCGCGCCTCCCGCGAGCCCTCCGTCGCCAGCCGCCGCAGCAGCTCGGCCAGAAGCTGCTTGCCCGCGCCGCGCCGCCGATCCGACGCGTCGACGTCGATCGTCACGATGTGGGCGCGGGAGCCCGCGGTCTCGCCGATCGCGAAACCCGACAGCCGTCCGCCCGACTCCGCGATCAGCCCGACGGCGCCCGGCCGCGCGAGGAAGGCACGGATCTGGCCGCGCGTGTACGCGATGTCCCGCTCGAAGCAGCGCTGGTCGAGCTCATAGGCGGCCTCGAGATCGGCCGGCCGAAAGTCCCGGATCTGGATGCCGGCCCGCGGGGGCGCCTCCGGCGTCACTTGCGGTTCCGAATCTCCCGATCCGCCTCGCGCTTCAGGTCGCGGTCGCGGATCGCGTCCCTCTTGTCGTGCATCTTCTTGCCCTTGACGAGCGCGATCTCGGCCTTGACTCGGGAGCCCTTGAAATAGAGCGACAGCGGCACACAGGCGACGCCCTTGGTGGCCACGGCGCCCGCCCAGCGATCGAGCTCCCGCCGGTGCAGGAGCAGCTTGCGGTCCCGCTCGGGGAGGTGGTTGGTCCAGGACCCGGCCCCGTACGGCGAGATGTGCGCCCCGACCAGGTAAGCCTCCCCGTCGCGGAACTGGATGTATGAGTCCTTGAGCTGGGCCCGGCCCTCCCGCAGCGACTTCACCTCCGTGCCCGTCAGGACCAGGCCCGCCTCGGTGCGGTCGTCGATGAAGTAGTCATGGAAGGCCTTCCGATTGGTGGCGATGGGTTTGACGGCCGGCTTGGACGTGCGCGCGATCTGCTGCTTCATGAACCCGGCCGAGCAGTCTACCCCGGCGCCCCGAGGACCCCTGTGGCTCAAAAACTACACCGGTGTGCACAATCTGCCACTCGAGCCCGGGCGCTGCGAATTTCACGAGTTATGCTAAGCTTCTCAAGAATAAAGGGATACGATACAAATACCGCAAGGCCTTTAGCTGGCACCGTTCTCGCACCGATCGGCGATCGTTGAGTTCCGTAGTTAGAGGTATGAGACAACAGGCAACACTTCGAACCACGGTCTCAATCGACGGAGTCGGCCTTCATTCAGGCCACCCGGTTCGCGCGCATTTCCGCCCCGCTCCTCCCGACCACGGACTCGTCTTCGTGCGCCGCGAGCATCCGGATCGGCTGATTCCCGCGGCCCTGACGTCGGCGTCCACGTTCGACTACGCGACGACGCTCAAGAGCGGCGAGATCTCGATCGGCACCGTCGAGCACGTCCTGGCGGCCGCGGCGGGGGTCGGCCTCGACAATTGCCTGATCGAGGTCGAGGGTCCCGAGGTGCCGATCGTCGACGGTTCGGCGCTGCCCTTCGTGCGCCTCTTCCACGCCGCCGGCTTCGAGCGTCAGGACGCCGCCGTAAGGCCCCTGACCCCCGCTGAGCCGGTCGAGGTGACCCGCGGGGACCGGCGCGTACTCTACGTCCCTGACGGCCCCGGGCTGACGATCACCTACGAGATCGACTTTCCCCACCCGATCGTCGGCCAGCAGTCGCTGACCTTCGCCCTTGGGCCCGAAGAGTTCGCCGCGCGTATCGCTCCGGCCCGAACGTTCGGTTTCGCGCGCGATGTCGAGGAGCTGCGCGCCCGCGGCCTCGCTCGGGGCGGCACCCTCCACAACGCCGTCGTCCTGGACGACAGCGGCATTCTCTCCGGACCCCTCCGGTTTCGGGACGAGTTCGTACGACACAAGATTCTCGATCTGGTCGGCGACCTGGCCCTTCTCGGCCGGCCGCTCCATGGCCGCATCTACGCCCGGAAGGCCGGGCACGCGCTCCACATCGAGTTCGCGCGGGCCATTAACGCCGCGCTGGCCTTTCCCTCGGGAACCAAGGCCGAGAGCTCCGATGAAGCCGCCCGCTCCGCGACTTCCCGAAACTGATCGGGGGGCGAGTGTCGCGGTGGAGGGAGTCGCTGACCGCTACTCCTCCAGCAGCTTTGTCTCCAGCACCTGCTCGGCGGAGAAGCCCTCCAGCCTCAGGGAGTGCTCGGCCGCGGCGTACAGCGCCTCCGCCGGGGTCAGGCCGACGATCTCGGATCCGACGATCGCCACCCCGTGGCGCGCGGCCTCGGAGCGGACGCACTCGAACACGCGATGGAGCGGGGTCTTCCGGTAGTTGGTCATGTTGATGGAGACCTGGACGATCCCCCGGTCGGCCAGGACGACCCCCATCGCCTTGACGTAGCGGAAACCGCCGGAGAGATGGCGGATCGCCTTCGCGATGCGGTCGGCAACCGCGAGGTCGGTCGTCGCGAGGTTGATGTTGTAGGCGATGAGGAACGGCCGGGCGCCCACGGCCACCGCGCCCGCGGACGGATGCGGCTCGCGCGGCCCGAAGTCCGGAGCCCAGCGCGGGTCCCGCATCTTTTCCGCGAAGCTCTCGAACTGGCCCTTCCGGATCTCGGCAAGGTTGCGTCGCGGCTCCGAAGAGGCCGACTCCTCGTACAGGTAGACGGGGACGCCGAAGCGCTCGGCGATCTCCGCGCCCGCCTCGCGCGAGAGCGCGACACAGTCGTCCATGGACGCTCCGCGGATGGGGATGAAGGGCACGACGTCCACGGCTCCCATGCGCGGGTGCTCGCCCGCGTGGCGCCGCAGATCGATCCGGGTCAGGGCGGCCTCGAAGAGGGCCCGCACGCCCGCCAGGAGCGCCGCGGCGTCTCCCACGAAGGTCAGCACGCTGCGGTTGTGCGACGGATCGGAGGAGACATCGAGCACCCGCACCCCCGGCGCGGCCCGCACCGCCGCCGCGATCTCGTCGACGGACTTGCGGTCCCGCCCCTCGGAGATGTTCGGAACGCACTCGATGATGGTTCGCACGGCGGAAGTTCCTGACGGGCAGTTTATAATCACCGGCAACGTGAACACGAAAACCCGACTCTCCCCGGCGGCCTCGGGGATCGCGCGATGAGCAGTACGGCCGAAACGGGCTCCTATCCCGGCAACTCCTCGCTGCCCCGCGAGGTCCGCGAGAAGATCCTGTCGACGTTTCGTCACACCCTGAACCTGTTCAAGGAAGGCAAGATCGACGACTGCCTGATCGGGTGCGATTTCATCCTCAAGATGGATCCGCGGTTCGTGCCGGCCCGGCAGCTGATGGAGAAGGCGAAGAACCCCGCGGCGGGCGTCGACATGGCGTCGCTCGAAGCGATCGTCTCGGCCACGCCAACGCGGCAGGAGCGCGTGGCTTCGGTCGAGACGGACCGGCTGCTCGTCCGCGCTGCCGAGAGCTACAGCGCGCGCGATTTCGACGCCGCCATCGCGGCCGCCGAGCAGGTGCTCCAGGTCCTTCCGGGAAACCAGGACGCCGCCCAGATTCTCGAGAAGGCGCGCCTGAAGAAGAACGCCGCGCCCCAGTTCGAGATCGCGCGCCAGCGGGCCCTCGGGGCGCTCGACGCGAAGCGCCCGGCCGAGGCGCGCGCGGCACTCGAGAAGATGCGCGCGCTCGACGCCGAGCATCCCGCCGTCGCCCTCCTGGAGCGCAAGCTCGCGCCGCCGGCGCCCGCCGAGCTCGGCGAATCCACCAACCCCGGCTTCGCCCCGCGGCCCCCCCCGGAGAAAGGCGAGGCGGCGGGCGGGCTGGACGCCCTGAGCCTCGACTCGCTCTCGCTCGATGATCCGCTGGACAGCGGGGCCATCGTTCCCCCGCCCCCGGGCCTGGGCGCGCCCGACACGGGACCGCTCTCCTTCGGCGAGGACGTTCCCGGAGACGAAACAGCGAGCAGCTTCTCCTCCCTCTCCCTCGGGGACTCGGGGACCCCGCCAAATCTCTGGAGCGAGCCCGCCGAGGACTTCGGGAACGCGCCGCTCGACGCGGCGCCTTCCGCCGCGGCCTTCTCGCCATCGCCGCCCGCGTACTCCGAGCCCGAGCCGCCGTCGCCCCAAGAGGAGATCGAGTCGCTACTCGCCCGGGGGGACGACGCCGTGAACGCGGGCAACCGGCAGCAGGCCATCGAGATGTGGTCGCGGATCTTCCTGATCGACATCAACAACTCCGAGGCGGTGGGCCGTATCGAGCGGACCCGTCAGGACATGGCCGAGGGCAACCGCCGCATCGCGGAAAGCCTGAAGAAGGGCCGTGAGAGCTTCGAGGCGGGCGACTTCACCGACGCGCGCGAGTCCTTCCTCCGGGTGCTCGCGCTCGACGAGAGCGACGCGACGGCGCGCTCCTACCTCGACCGGATCGAGCAGGAGCTCGCCCGGCCGTCCTCGGGTCTGGATCTTTCCAGGAAGACGCCGCAGCGCGACATTCTCGACGAGGAGATGGCGCAGACTGGCGGCCCCGACACGGAAGGGGTCGAGGAGCCGCGGGCAGTCGGGGCGAAGGAAGCTCCCACGGCCCGGGCGCCGCGGCGCCCGCTGGACAAGCGGTTCGTCCTGGCCCTGGGAGGCGCCCTCGCGCTCGCCGTAGCCGTGGGCGGCTACCTGCTGCTGCGCCCGTCCTCGGGCGGGCCGACCGCCGCGCCGGAGCCGGGCGGTCCCTCCCTCGAGCACGCGACGATGCTCTTCCGCGAGGGCAAGGTCGCCGAAACCGTGGCCGAGCTTCGGCGGATCGCCCCGGGGCATCCCGATCACGCACGCGCACAGAAGCTGCTCGCCTCTCTGACGCGGGAGTCCGACGGCGGCACGGCCTCGGCAGGAGATTCCGGCGCCGCGCCCGGGGAGAAGGCCCCCGCGACGGCGGGCCCGCCGGCAGAGGCGGTCCAGCAGCGCGAAACGGCGGAGCGGGCGCTCGCCGAGAAGCGGTACATCGACGCTCTCAAGCTCTTCGCCCTGGCAGCCCCCGCGTTCTCGGGGGATCCGACCTTCACGCAGTTGATGGGCGCTGCATCCGAGAAGGTCAACGAGCTCACGCCCGCCGTCAAGCTCTACAACGAAGGCGAGTACGACACGGCGATCCCGATCCTGTGGCGGATCGTCCAGGCGGACCGTTCCAACCAGGACGCGCGCTCCTACCTCCTGCGCTCGTACTACAACCAGGGCATCGCCCAGCTCCAGAACGGCCTCTATCCGAAGGCGGTCGAGAGCTTCACGGAGGTTCTGGCCGTCGACCCGGGCGACGCGGCCGCGGCGCGCCACAAGAAGTTCGCCGAGCGCTATCTCAAGGGTGATCTCGACCTCATGGGCCGCATCTACGTCCGGCACATCCAGCAGCGGCCGTAGCCCGAAAATTGTGCGGGAGCCCGCGAGCCCTCTCGACGATTTCCCCCTGCACGGGGCGGCGCCCGCCGAGCCCGCGTCGAAGCCCGAGACCGTCGTCGCCGCGCGGGCGGTCGCGCCCCTCTCCGCGCGCTGGTCCGCCGCCGCGGCGGATGCCGCGGCGATCCTGCTGCTGGCCGCGGTGGCGATCCTGGCGGCGCGCCTGGTCACGGGCGCGAGTCCCCGGCCAGCCGGCATCGCCTGGGCCCTGGGATTCGTCTTCTACCTTTCCTTCTTCGCGACCGTGCCACCGCTCGTGCTGTTCGGGAAGACCGTCGGCATGGCTCTCGCCGACCTCTCGGCGCGGCCGCCCTCGGGCGGCGCCGGCTTAGCGACCTCGGCGGCGCTGAACCGGTGGCTCGGCACGGCCGCGACGGTCGTGGCCGCCGGCCTGCCCCTTCTCTGGACCGCGTCGAGCCCCGACGCGCCGACGCCGGCCGATCGGCTCTCGGGTCGCGCGCTGACCGTTGACTAGCAGGTTGCTGAGGCCACTGCGCGTTGCGATCGCTCAGATCGACACGACCATCGGGGATTTTGCCGGTAACGCCGGGAGGATCGTCGCAAACGGCCGCCGGGCAGAGGAGGCGGGGGCCGACCTCGTGCTGTTTCCCGAGCTCGCCGTCTGCGGCTACCCCCCCCGGGACCTCGTCGAGCGGCCCGCGTTCGTCGCGGGCACCGAGCGGGCGGCCGAGCGCATCGTCCGGGACGCAGGTGACGCCGTCTGGATCTTCGGGACGCTCGCCCGCAACCCAAGCGCGAACGGGCGCCGGGTCTACAACGCCGCCCTCGCCGCCCGGCGCGGCCGCCGCGTCGGGATCTACCGCAAACGGCTGCTGCCCACGTACGATGTCTTCGACGAGGGGCGCTACTTCGAGCCGGGAAACCGGCCCCTGACGCTGCGGATCGCCGGGCGGCGCGTCGGCGTGACGATCTGCGAGGACATCTGGAACGACAAGACCTTCTGGAAGCGCCCGCTCTACCCGACCGACCCGGTCGCGGAGCTCCAGAGCGGGACCCTCGACCTGCACGTCAACATCTCCGCCTCCCCATACTCGCTCGGCAAGAACCGCCTGCGGCGCCGCATGATGGAACGCATCGCACGCCGGACGGGGGTGCCCCTGGTCCATTGCAACCTGGTGGGCGGCAACGACGGTCTCGTCTTCGACGGCGGCTCGACGGCCTTCGACGCGCGAGGCCGCCTGCTGGGTGCCGGCCGGCGGTTCGAGGAGGATTTCTGGACGATCGACATTCCCGGGGGGCGCGGCCCCGCGCCGCGCGACGACTCCGCCGTCCCGGGGCTGCGCCGCGCTCTCGTCCTCGCGCTCGAGGACTACGCGGCCAAGTGCGGATTCGGGAGCGCGGTGCTCGGGCTCTCGGGCGGGATCGACTCGGCCGTGACCGCGGCGCTCGCGGCGGAGGCCCTGGGGCCCGATCGCGTGCACGGCGTCGCGATGCCGGGTCCGTACTCGTCGGAAGGAAGCCTTCGGGACGCGAAAGCGCTCGCCCAGCGCCTCGGGATTTCCCTCGAGGTGATCCCGATCGGCGCAGTCCTGGACGCGTACCGCGGAACGCTCCAGCCGGCGCTTCGCGAAGGAGGCCCGTCGCCGACGGAGGAAAACTTGCAGGCACGCATCCGCGGCGCGATCCTGATGGCGCTCTCGAACCGGTTCGGTCATCTCGTGCTCTCGACGGGCAACAAGTCCGAGATCGCGGTGGGCTACTGCACCCTCTACGGCGACATGGCGGGGGGATACGCGCTCCTCTCGGACGTTCCCAAGACGCTGGTCTACGAGCTCGCCGCGGAGCTGAACCGCGACGGGGAGCGGATCCCGCGGGCGACCATCGAGAAGGCTCCCTCGGCGGAGCTGCGCCCGAACCAGAAGGACACCGACTCGCTGCCTCCGTACGAGAAGCTCGATCCGCTCATCGAGGCGCTCGTCGACCGAGCGCTCCCCGTCGCAAGGGCGGCGCGCGCGGCGAAGGTGCCGCTCGCGCTCGCGCGGGAGATCGCCCGGCGCATCGATGCCGCCGAGTACAAGCGGCGCCAGATGCCGCCGGGTCCGAAGGTCACCGCCCGAGCCTTCGGAGAGGGCCGGCGGTATCCGATCGCGCAGAAGTTCCGTGAGTGAGATCGCAGAAAAGTATGTCTGGAAGGAGATCCCCGGCTCCTCCCACGACCTCCTGCGCCGGCGGATCCGCGCCCTGCCCGCCGGACTGCGCCTCCTCGACCTGGGCGCCGCCGGAGGGCACCTGGGGCGGGCGGTCCGCGACCGCTGCGCCTTCCTCGCGGGCGTAGAGCCCGACGCGGCGCTCCCCGCCTCCTGCCGCGACGGCTACGACGACTGGCGGGCCTGCGACGCGATGTCCGCCGGATCCTGGGACGCTCCCTTCGACGCCGTCGTCTGCGCCGACGTCCTGGAGCACCTGCCGCGTCCGGAAGATCTTCTCGAGCGCATCCGCGCCTGGCTGGTCCCGGGCGGGACGCTCCTTGTCTCGCTGCCCAACGTCGCCAACGTCACCGTGCGCGCGGCGCTCCTGGCGGGCCGTTTTCCCTACGCCGAGCGCGGCATCCTCGACCGCACGCACCTGCGGTTCTACACGCGGCGCTCGGCTCGCGCGCTGATCGAGTCCGGAGGTTTCTCCGTTCTCGGCATCGCAGCTACGGCGATGCCCTACGAGCTGGCGCTCGGTGCGCTGGGCAAACCGCCGCTCGCCGCCCCGGTCCGGGCGTTTGCCGGAGCGTCCGCCCGCCTCTGGCCCACGCTCTTTGGATACCAGTTCGTCCTCGAAGCGGAGCGCCCGTGACCGCCACGCTCGTCATTCCGGCCTACAACGAGGCCTCCCGCATCGAGGCCTGCGTGCGCCGAGCGGCCGAGTGGATCCGCTTGCGGCCGGGCGGACAGGACTGGGAGGCGATCCTCGTCGACGACGGATCGAGCGACGACACGGTCGCGCGGGCGAGACGGTTCGCCAAGGACGAGGCGCTCGACTTGAAGGTGATGTCCTACGGCGCGAACCGGGGCAAGGGGGCGGCGATCCGCACGGGCGTGCTCGGCTCTTCGGGCGAGACGATCCTGATTTCCGACACGGACCTCTCGACCCCGCTTTCCGAGTGGGGCAAGCTCGCCGAACACCTGCCGACGCATCCCGTGGTCATCGGCTCCCGCGCCCTCGAGGACGACCTCGTGCGCAAGCGCCAGGCCTTCCATCGCGTTCTCCTCGGCCGCGCGGGCAACAAGATCATCCAGCTCTTCGCCGTGCCCGGGATTCAGGACACCCAGTGCGGCTTCAAGCTCTTCCGCGGCGACGCCGCACGCGAGCTCTTCCGGGTCGCCCGCATCGACCGGTTCGCCTGGGACGTGGAGATCCTGTACCTCGCCCGCCGCCGAGGTCTCGCGATCGCGGAGGTTCCCGTCCTCTGGTTCAACTCCCCCGAGTCGAAGGTGCGGGTCGTTCGCGACGCGCTCCAGACGCTCTGGGACGTGCTCCGGATCCGGTGGCTGCACAGGCGAGATCAGACGCCTCGCGGAAGCCCGGACCGATAGCGCACGGCAATCGCCGCCGCGAGCAGGGGACCAAGGGCCGCGGCCGTCCGGAGCAGCGTCGTTTCGACGAGCCACGCCGGGCCGCGCACGGCGAACGCGGGGATGATCAGGTAGGCCGCGAGCCCGCAGGCCGAGAGCAGGAGCAGACGGTTGCCCGCGGGGACGCGCCCGCCCACCACGATCAGAACGACCAGGAGCGCCAGGCCGGCCCCGGCCGAGAGATCGAGCAGGCGACCCGCTGCCGCGAGCGAGTCCCACACGCGCTCCGTCGAAAACAGGCTGAACTCGAAGTCCGCCAGCGGCAGCCGGCCCCGCCATGCCAGGTGCAGGCCGTGCACCAGAAGGGCCGTGGGCAGGGCGGCGAGCGCGGCCTTCCACCGCTGAGAACCGCCGAAGGCGAGAGCGATGAGGCAACCGGCCGCCGCGAAGAAGAGGCCCTCGTTCTTGGTCCCCGCGATCAGGGCGGACCCGAGCGCCAGGCGCCGGAGCGCTCCCGCGTGCTCCCCGTCGAGCGCGTCGGCGAGCGCCGTCCCGAAGAGGAGCAGGCCGAGGGAGAGCGGCACCTCCGCCATGCCCGTGAGAAACGCCGAGTAGAGAGGCTCGAAGCACGCGAGGATCGCGGCGGCGAGCATGGATACTTCTGCGGACGCGCCGCGGCGCCGCAACCATCCAAAAGCGACGAGGAGCGTCGCGACCTGAAATGCCGGGAAGAGCAGCGCCATCGAATGGTCGTCCCAGCTCCCCGTCAGGAACGCCACGCCCGCGTAGAGAAGCGGAAGTCCCAGCGGATACTCGGGGTGCGAGAAGTCGGGCTGAGGCAGCGCGGGCAACGCTCCCGAGCCGAAGATGGTCTTTCCCTTCAAGCCCCAGATCGCCACGAAGTCGTTCGACCACATGGGCTCGGTCAAAGCGCGAAGAGCGAAGAGCGCGATGCCGAGGGCAATGATGCCCTGAAGGACGACCCTCACGACGCCTCTCCGCTCCGCCTCCTCTCGAGCGTCGTTCTCCGGCGCACCCCGGACCCGTAACCAAAAGCTCGCCGCGGCGAGAACCGCGGCCAGAACCAGAAACGGCACCCATCCCGGGCGTACGTGGACGAGAAGGGCGAGCGGGACCATGGCCGCGATGAGCCCCGCGCCGATGGCATAGCTCCAGCCCAGGCGCTCGGCGCGGAAGCGCGCGCCCCCGGGAAAGAGCGCCACGGTGATCGCCCAGCCCACGGCGGCCGCGACGAGGAGCACGGCCCCGACGCGAAGGAGGGAAAAGACGAATCCCGTCATGGCGGCTCGCCCACCAGGTAGCCCTCCGGCAGTCTGGCGAGGACGTCGACGTTCGACGGCAGCTGCTCACCGTACACGGCTTTGACGCAACCTCGACACCGCCGCATGAGGTTGGCGGAAGGGGCAACCGTGACTTTCAAAGGAGCAAGGTAATAGGCGGCCAGGTAGAGATACGACTCGCCGCGCGGCGCCTCCAGCCGGACGATGGAAGTCCAGGGCGGCATCCGCCGCCGCGCGTTCTCGAGGAACGAGAAGAACCGCCGGTCGAACGCGGTCCCCGAACCGCCAAGGCGCCGCACGGCGAGCTCCTTCGGCGCAAAGGCGCGCAGCGACCGCCACCGCCGCGGCAGCTCCGCCCACGCCTGGCTCGCGAGGACGAGCGCGAGAAGCAGGGCGGCCGCGGCGCCCGCCGCCGCGCGGCGACTCACACCAGCGGGTACGCCGCGCAGAGCTCGCCGACCGTGCGCCGCACGTCGGCCCGCGCGGCCGCGTCGTCGCCGGCTTCGAGCGTGCGCGCGATCGCCGCGCCGATGACCTCCATCTCGGCCGTACCCATGCCGCGCGTCGTGACGGCGGGCGTCCCGAGGCGGATCCCCGAGGCGACCATGGGGGAACGCGTGTCGAAGGGGATCGTGTTCTTGTTGACGGTGAGCCCGGCCTTCTCGAGGAGCTTTTCCGCGTCCTTCCCGGACATCCCCTTCGCGCCGACGTCCACCATCATGAGGTGGTTGTCGGTGCCTCCCGAGACCAACCGGAAGCCACGGAGCGTCAGGGTCGCCGCGAGCGCCTTCGCGTTCTCGACGACCCGCTTCTGGTATGCCACGAACTCGGGCGTCGCGGCCTCGGCGAAGGCCACGGCCTTGGCGGCGATGACGTGTTCGAGCGGCCCGCCCTGCACGCCCGGAAAGACGTTGCGGTCGAGATCCTTGGCGTGGGCGGAGCGGCACAACACGAGGCCGCCGCGCGGCCCGCGCAGCGTCTTGTGGGTGGTCGTCGTGACGTAGGGCGCGTGGGGCATGGGGGAAGGGTGGAGCCCGGCGATCACGAGGCCCGCGATGTGCGCGATGTCGCACATGAGAACGGCGCCCACCTCGTCGGCCACGGTGCCGAATCGCTCGAAGTCGATGACCCGGGCGTAGGCAGAGGCGCCCGCGATGATCATTTTCGGGCGGTGCTCGCGGGCCAGCGCGGCGAGCGCGTCATAGTCGATGCGCTCGTCCTCCCGGCGCACGCCGTAGGCGACCACCTTGTACTCGCGCCCGGAAAACGACAGCGGATGCCCGTGGGTCAGGTGCCCGCCGTGCGTCAGATCCATCCCGAGGATCGTGTCGCCCGGTTTCAGGGCCGTCAGGTAGACGGACATGTTGGCCTGCGAACCCGAGTGCGGCTGGACGTTGGCGTGCTCGGCGGAGAAAAGCATCTTCGCGCGGTCGATCGCGAGCTGCTCGACTCGATCCACGAACTCGCAGCCGCCGTAGTAACGCTTGCCGGGATATCCCTCGGCGTACTTGTTCGTGAGGACCGAGCCCTGGGCCTCCCGCACCGCTCGCGAGACCCAGTTCTCCGACGCGATGAGCTCGATGCCCTCGTTCTGGCGGCGTCGCTCGGCCTCGATCCAACGCGCGATCTCGGGGTCGACCACGGCGAGGTCGCGGTCCATCAGGGCGGCGGGAGCGGTCGCGGAGGGCATGAATTCCTCTTTCTACTCGACGACGAGCTGTCGGTACTCGGTATTGCAGTAAGTGTCCGTCATCCCGGCGATGTGGTCGGCGATCGCGCGGTAGAAGGCCGGGCGGGGATGGTAGTTCTCCGCGACCTCGCGCTCCACCTGTCCGAGAGGCAGCTCGCGGAGGAAACGCACCGAGAGGTCGCGCTCCATGCCGCGCAGCACGTCGTCCGGGAGGAGGCGCGGGTTGTCCCGATACGCCGTGAAGAGCCCGACCATCACGCGGCGGGCGTGGCCGTCGTGCCGCGACACCGGGAAGGAGTGGATGATGTGCCGGTAGACAAACTCGCGCAGCTCGGCGTACAGGCGCCGGCCCGCGTCGGTGAACCCGACGAGGTCCCCCGGCAGATGGTCGCGCCGCGCGTAGAACTCGTCGGCTGTCGCGACGCGCGCAGCCTCGAGCCAGCGATCGATCCGGGCCCGCGAGCCGTCCACGAGGTCCGCGGACAGCGTCGCGATCATGCCGCGGATGAGCGAGGCCCGGCGCGACGCCGCGTCGCTTCCGAAGCCGCGGGCCGCGCGCACGTGGCGCGCGATCGCGAGCTCCTCGATCGCCGCCTCCTCGGTCAAGGGCAGGCCGTCCTCGAGGTCGTGCGTTTGCTGCGCGATCTCGTCGGACCAGTTGACGACCTGGGCTTCCAGGCTTCCGCCCGACTCGAACCGGAGGCCCTCGGGAAAATCGAGCGGAAACGGAAAGTCCTTCGGCCACGCGGTGTGCTTGAGGACTCCCTCGCGCACGTCGTTGGTGAGGTTCAATCCCGGGTCTTCGTAGCGCTTCTCGAGGAGGTCGACGACGCGGACCGACTGGAAGTTGTGCTTGAAGCCGCCCGCCTCGGGATGGCTCTCCCGCAACAGCCGGTCCAGCACGTACTCGCCCGAGTGGCCGAAGGGCGTGTGGCCGAGATCGTGGCCGAGCGCGATCGCCTCGGTGAGGTCCTCGTTCAGGCCGAGGGCGCGGGCGGCGCTCCGGGCGATCTGCGCCACTTCGATCGTGTGGGTCAGCCGCGTCCGGAAGTGGTCTCCCTCGTACGGGATGAAGACCTGCGTCTTGTGCTTCAAGCGCCGGAAGGCGCGCGAGTGGATGATGCGATCCCGGTCGCGCGCGTAGTCGGTGCGGGCATCTCCCGGGCTCGAGGAGACCGGGCCGCGCGGCCGCCCCGCGCGCGCGCTCTTGGAGGCGTAGACGGCCAGCCGCTCCTCTTCGAGCCGCTCGAAGTACTCCCGCGTGAAGGGGGCGGCGACGGTCGTCATGTTCTCGGCAGCCTGCTCATTCGAAGCGGCCGGAAAGGAGCAGCGCACGCGCCTCGCCGACCAGGTAAAGAGACCCGGCGACGATTATAGTTTCGGTCTCCGGATCGGCGAGGAGCTCCACGAGCGCTGCCGTCAGGCTCGCCGCCGCGACCGCGTCGGGGCGATGGGGCGAAAAGAGCCGAAGGAGCTCTTCCGGCGCGGCCGCCCGCGGCGAGGGCGCCGGCACCAGCCGGATGCGCCGCACGGCAGGGCCGAGCGCGGCCGCCATCGCCTCGAGGTCCTTGTCCGCCATCGCGCCGAAGACGAGGTCCGGCGCCAGGCCGGTGTCGGCCACGAATCGGCAGAGAGCCGCGGCGCCGTCCGGATTGTGGCAGCCGTCGAGGAGAATCGTCCGCCCCCGCCCCCGGAACCGCTCGAGGCGACCGGGCCAGCGCACGGACGCCACGCCGCGCGCGATCGCTTCCAGCTCGATATCCGGCCTCAGGAGCTCCGCCGCCCGGACGGCGAGGGCCGCGTTGGAGGCCTGGTGCGACCCCAGAAGCGGTGTCTCGAGATCGTAGCGGCACAGCGGCGTCCTCAGCCGGAACCGCGTCCCTTCGAGCGTCGCGCCGACGCCCTCGAGGCGGGTCTCCACCCCCATCTCGTGGAGGCGCGCTCCCGTCCGCTCCGCGGCTGCGCGGAACGTCTCCAGCGTCCCGTCGAGCCGGTTCTCGACGAGCGCCGGCCGGCCCGCGCGGAAGATGCCCGCCTTCTCCGCGGCGATCGCTTCGACGGTCGGCCCGAGATCCTCGACGTGGTCGAGCGAGATCGACGTCACGACCGAGACCGCAGCGGGCGCAACGTTCGTGGCGTCGAGACGGCCTCCCAGGCCGACCTCGAGGACCGCGAGATCGAGCCCTCGCCGGGCGAAAACCCAGAATGCCGCCGCCGTCATCGCCTCGAAGTAGGTCAGCGGCACCGCCGGGGCGCGGTCGGCCGCCGCAAAGACCTCGCCGAGCGCCCCATCGAGGTCTCCCGGCGCGATGTCGTCCTGCCCGATGCGAATCCGCTCGGTGACGGACTCCAGGTGCGGAGACGTGTAGAGCCCCGTCGCCAGACCCGCGGCTTCGCCGATCGAGGCCAGGGTTGCCGCGGTCGAGCCCTTTCCGTTGGTTCCGGCGACGAGCACGGATTCGACCCGGCGTTCTGGCCGCCCCAGCCGCTCGCACACGGCGTCGATCGCGGCGAGGCCGAGCCGGACGCCGCGGATGTCGAGCGACTCCAGCCGCGCGAGCGCCTTCAAAGTCTTCGCAGGGTCTGACCCCCGAAGGGGGTCTGACCCCAGGTGCCCTCTGACCTCAGGTGCCCTCTGACCCCCGGGCCCCATCCCATCAGGAATACAGCAGCCGCAGGCACCGCCCGATCGTCGCCTTCATCTCCGAGCGCTCGACGATCATGTCGAGCATGCCGTGCTCGAGCAGGAACTCCGAGCGCTGGAATCCCTCAGGAAGCGTCTGCCGGATCGTCTGCTCGATGACGCGCGGACCCGCAAACCCGATGAGCGCGTTCGGTTCCGCGAGGTTGAGGTCGCCGAGCATCGCGTAGGAGGCCGTCACGCCGCCGGTCGTCGGATCGGTCATGACCGAGATGTAGGGGATTCGGTGCTCGGACAGGCGCGCGAGCGCGGCTGAGATCTTGGCCATCTGCATGAGGGAGAGAATCCCCTCCTGCATGCGCGCGCCGCCGGAGGTCGAAACGATGATGAGCGGCTTGCGCTCCGCGAGCGCGCGCTCGACCCCGCGGGCGATCTTCTCCCCCACGACCGAGCCCATCGAGCCGGCCATGAAGGAGAATTCCATGGCGCCGATGATCACGGGCATCCCCTCCAGCGTCCCGGAGCCCACGACGATCGCGTCGGAGGGGCCGACGGCGTCCTCGGCGGCGCGGAGCCGGTCGCGGTACTTCTTGCTGTCGCGGAATTTCAGGGGGTCCGAGGAGCGCAGCCCCGTATCGAACTCGACGTATTGCTCGTCGTCGAAGAGCATGCGAAGCCGCTCGGGCGCCGAGAGCCGGAAGTGGAAGCCGCACTTCGGGCAGATCTTGAAGTTCCGGGCGAGCTCCTTGTTGTAGAGGATCTGCCGGCAGTTGTCGCATTTGACCCAGAGCCCCTCCGGGACCTTGCTGGCCCGCCCTTCCCGGGGCTCCTTCGGCGCGCGATCTTTCTTGAACCACATGCGAAACGGGAGGGGAATCCTAGCAGCAACGGAGCGCCGCCGCGGCCGCCGGACGGCTCAACCAATTCATTGTCCGGGACTTAGGTCCATGGGGGGCTGCGGCAGCCATTCGCTGCGCACCTCGAAGCGCCCGGAGCGGAGCGTGAAGGGCGCCCCGAAGGCCCGACTCAGATTCTCGACCGTCAGCACCTCGCGCCGCGTCCCCTGGGCGATCGTTCGGCCCGCCTTCAACAACAGCACCCGCGAGGCGAGATCGGAGGCCAGGACGATCTCGTGCGTGACGAGGAGGATCGTCGTGCGCCTCTCGCCGTGGACGCGCCAGAGCGTCTCCAGAAACTCGAGGCGGTGACGGGGATCCAGGCCCGCGGTGGGCTCGTCGAGGAGCCAGATCTCCGCCTCCTGCGCGAGGGCTCGAGCCAGGAACACGCGGCGCCGCTCGCCGCCCGACAGGGCCGAGGCGTCGCGGTCGGCGAGCGCCTCGACGTCGCAGGCGCGCATCGCCGCGAGCGCCAGGCGCCGGTCTGCCGGCGACTCGGCGACGAAGCCGCGGCCGTGCGGCGCGCGCCCCTGGAGCACCAGGTCGAGCGACCGGATCGGGAATACGAGATCGACACTCTGCGGCACGTAGGCGATGCGGCGCGCGGACTCCCGGCGGGGAATCGCGGCGATCGGCTTACCCTCGAGCAGGATCTCTCCCGACTCGGGCGCGAGCACGCGGGCGATCGCCTTCAAGAACGTCGATTTGCCCGATCCGTTCTCGCCGAGGATCGCGGCGATCTCGCCGGCGAAGACCGCGGCGTCCAGGCCCCGGAGCGCGGGGGTCCGGCCGTAGCCCACGACGAGGGCGCGCGCCTCTACGAGGGTGGTCACGGCGTTCTCAGAAGCAACCAGGCGAAGAGGGGCGCGCCGAGGGCCGCCGTGATCGCGCCGATCGGCAGCTCGGCGGGCGCGAGGGCGGCGCGCGAGACGGCGTCGGCGGCCACCAGCAGAGCGGCGCCCGCCAGGGCCGAGAGCGGAAGCAGGGTCCGCTGGTCGTTGCCCGCGACGGCGCGCACGGCGTGCGGCACGAGCAGGCCGACGAAACCGATGACCCCCGCGAATGCCACGGCCGCTCCCGTCAGGAGCGACGCCGCGAGGAACACGATCCGCTTGGTGGGCTCCGTCGCAACGCCGAGCGCCGCGGCGTTCTCCTCGCCGACCGAGAAGAGGTTCAGGCGCGCGGCCATCGCGGTCAGGACCGCCGCTCCGGCGAGCGCGTAGGGGGCGAGGGCCGCAACCTTGCCCGGCGTGGAGTCGGCGAGGCTGCCCATCATCCAGAAGAGCATCGTGCGCGCCGCTTCTCCGGAAGCCACCGAGAAGGCCGCGAGCAGCAGCGCCGAGAAGAAGGCGTTGGCGATCAGTCCCGCCAGCAGGAGGCGCTGCAGGTCCAGCCG
>JBKJWL010000094.1:0-54487 GCA_046716885.1 Thermoanaerobaculia bacterium
TTCGACCACTGGGTCCTCGAGGCCAACGAGGCGACGTCCGTCGTCGTCCAGATCGAGACGGCGGGAGCTTTGAACGTGGTCTCCGAGATCGCCGCGGAAAAGAGCGTAGACCTTCTGTTCGTCGGCCCCAACGACCTTTCGCAGGCCCTGGGAGTGCCCGGCCGCTACGACGATCCTCGTTACCGCGCCGCCGTCGAGCGCGTCGGGGCGATGGCCCGCGAGCACGGCAAGGGCGCCGGCATCATGCTCCGCTCTCGAGACGAGATCCCGAACCTCTCGAAGCTCGGCTACAGCGTCTTCACGACGAGCGATCGGAGCCTCTTCTCCGAGTCGGCCCGCGCGTGGCGCGCGGCGCTGGCGCGAGACTGACCCATGCGCTACCGCTACGAGGATTACCCCGTCGACCTGCTCCGTCAGCTCCTGACGATGCAGGAGCTGATGAAGCTTTTCCTGAAGCTCGTTCTTCAGACGGGAGGCGACGTCGAGGAGGCGCTCCGCTGGATGAAGTACCTCCAGGAGCGCGGCATGATCGACCCCGGGATCGACCTCGACGAGTTTCGAAAGGCCCTGCAGGAGAGCGAGATGGTCGAGGATCGAGACGGCCAGCTCGCCCTCTCGGCGGCCGGTGAGCGGCGGATCCGGCGCTCCGCGCTCGAGGAGATCTTCACGTCGCTGAGCAAGGCCGGCTCGGGCTACCACGCGGTGCCGCGCGCCGGCGCGGGGGGCGAGCTGCTCCCCGAGACTCGAACCTACGAGTTCGGCGACAGCCCGAGCGCGATCGATGGGGTCCGAACCATCGGCAACGCCGTCCGGCGGGACGCGGACGAGATCGCGTTGAAGGCCGAGGACTTCGAGGTCCACGAGGAAGAGCACCTGACCTCTTGTGCGACCGTGCTGGCGATCGACGTCTCGCACTCGATGATCCTCTACGGAGAAGACCGGTTCACGCCCGCCAAGAAAGTCGCGCTCGCGATGGTCGAGCTCATCCAGTCCAAGTACCCCAAGGACTCGATCGACGTCATCCTCTTCGGGGACGACGCCGAGCGCGTGCCGATCTCGGAGATCTCCAAGACGCAGGTCGGGCCCTACCACACCAACACGAAAGCCGGGCTCGCCTTAGCGCGCAAGCTCCTCGTCCACCGCAAGAACCCCAACAAGCAGATCTTCCTGATCACCGACGGCAAGCCCTCGGCCATCTGGGAGCACGGGCGCCTCTACAAGAATCCCTTCGGCCTGGACCTAAAGATCGTCAACCGCACGCTCGAGGAGGCCGACGCCTGCCGCCGGGACGGGATCACGATCACCACGTTCATGATCGCGACCGACACCTACCTCGTCGAGTTCGTGGACAAGCTCACCCGGATCAACCGGGGCCGCGCCTACTACGCATCGCCCTACAACCTGGCCGAGTTCCTGTTCACCGACTACATCCGGAACCGGAAGAAGTTCCTGCACTGACTGCAGGAGTCTCTCACCAGGCACGGCAGCGAAAGAGTCTTCACGAGAAACACCGCCATCTGGCCTCGAGCGGTTCGCCGACGTCCATGCCAGCCCCCGTTCGGTGGCTGAATCGAGAACCTTGCGGCCCTCGGCTCACCGGGGTCGCTCTACGGTCCCTGATCCGGATCCAAATTCTCTTTGACTCGCCCATGCCGCGTGAAATGATCCGCGCATCTCTGGAGGGCCAATGAGGTCGAAGCGTGCTCTGATTCTAGTCGCTGGTTTCGCGCTCGCCGCATCCGCATCCGCGCAGTTCCCGACATTCGGCCCGGAGCTGCAGGTCAACACGACGACGACGGACATCCAGCGTTCGCCCTCCATCACGACACTGGGGACGACAGGCAATTTCGTCGTCGTCTGGAGCTCGAATCTGCAGGACGGCGCCAACTACGGGATCTTCGGACGGCGTCTCGACTCGACAGGCGCTCCCCTCGGCGCCGAGTTCCAGGTCAACGCCTTCACGTCCGGCTATCAACTCCTCGGCAAGGCCGCCTCGGACGCCGCGGGCAACTTCGTCGTCGCCTGGATCGACTACCAGAACAGCACGGCTTCGTACGAGATACGCGCGCGGCGCTTCAACAGCACGGGTGTGCCACAGGGCGGCGACATCGTCGTCAACACCTACACGACGGGCGTTCAGTCGCGCCCGGCGGTCGCGATGAGCTCCACCGGCAATTTCGTGGTGGTCTGGGAGAGCGGACCGGATTTCGGTTCGGGACAGGTCGGCCAGGACGGCTCCGACTTCGGCGTGTTCGGTCAGAGGTTTAATGCCGTGGGCGCGCCGCAGGGGAGCGAGTTCCAGGTCAACCAATTCACGACGAGCTATCAGGCGCGGCCGCGTATCGCGATGGAGGGGGCAGGCGACTTCCTCGTCGTGTGGAACAGCGACCAGGATGCGCAGATCGGCGCCATCATGGCGCGGCGCTACGACGCCGCGGGGGCTCCCGTCGGAAGCGAGTTCCAGGTCAATACCACGGAAAGCGGGGCGCAGTACCTTCCCGATGTCGCGCTCGACTCGACAGGCAAGGCGATCGTCGCGTGGCAGAGCTTTCTCCAGGATGGCTCGGGCCCGTCGGTCTACGCACAACGGCTCGACGCTTCGGGCAACAAGCTCGGCCCCGAGTTCAACGTCAACACGTTCACGACCGGGTTCCAGGGCCGCCCGAGAGTTGCGGTCGCTCCCGACAACGGCTTCGCCATCGTCTGGCACAGCGCGGGTCAGGACGACCCGAGCGCCGCGAGCAAATTCGGCGTCTTCGGCCAGTACTTCGACCCCACCGGCAGGCGCGCGGGCGCGGAACTTCCGATCAATGCCTTCACCACGGACAACCAACAGTCCCCGCACGTGGCGGCGGGCACCAACGGGATGTTCGTCACCGTCTGGGAGAGCAACCTTCAGGACGGCTCGAGCTACGGCATCGAGACTCGCGCCGCCGGATTCCCGGCGGGGCGGCCCGCGGAGGTCGACGCCCGCGCGAGCGGCGGCCCCTCCAACGTCAACGGCGTGCTCGAGGTTGGGGAGCGCGTGACCGTGGATACCGCGTACGAGAACCCGTCGGCAGCGGCTCTTGCGCTGAGCGGCACGGCATCCAACTTCCAGGGCCCGCCCGGCGGAACCTACACTTTGAACGACACCAGCGCCGACTACGGCTCGATCGCAGCGGGCGCGACGGCCGACTGCTTCACCGCGACCGCCAACTGTTATGAGCTGACGGTCGGTGGAACGCGACCGCAGCAGCACTGGGACACCTCGTTCAGCGAGACACTCTCCTTCAACGCGTTCGTCAAACCCTGGATCATCCACGTCGGCGGTAGCTTCCCGGACGTCCCGCAAAACGCGTTCTACCCGTTCATCGAGAACCTGTTTCACAACGGGGTCACCGGAGGGTGCGCCGGCGGGAACTATTGCCCCGGCAACAACGTCACGCGCGCCCAGATGGCGGTCTTCCTGCTCAAGTCCCGGTTCGGTTCGGCGTACGTCCCCAATCCCGCCACCGGCCTGGTCTTCACCGACGTGCCGGCCTCGAATCCCTTCGCGCCCTGGATCGAGAGCCTCGCCGCCCTGAACATCACGGGCGGCTGTGGCGGCGGCCTGTACTGCCCTGACGCTTCCGTCACGCGCCAGCAGATGGCGGTCTTTCTCTTGAAGACCAAGAACGGCTCCACCTACGCCCCTCCGACCGGTTCCGGTATCTTCGGCGACGTGGCCTGTCCCGGCGTCTTCTGCGACTTCATCGAGGACCTCTACAACCAGGGGATCACGGGCGGCTGCCAGGCGAGCCCCCTGCTCTACTGTCCCGCCAATCCCGTGCTGCGGCAGCAGATGGCCGTCTTTCTCGTGAAGACGTTCGGATTGCAGCTTTACAGCAACTGAACACTCTAGTCTCCGCAATAAGGGCCGCGCGAGCGGCCTTATTGGTTAGGATGAGGCCCTGGCGCTATTCCAAGGAGGAGCCCCCCATGCGATCCCGGTTCTGTCTGACTCTCGGACTCTTGTTGGTTCTGTTCGGTTCGAGGCCGGCCTTCGCGGCCTTCCATGCGATCAAGGTTAAGGAGGTCTTCGCCGGAAGCGCCGCGCACCCCAACGCGCAGTACATCCTCCTCCAGGCGTATTCGAGCGGCCAGAACGCCCTTACGGGCCACTCCGTCCAGACCTATAACGCCGCGGGCACGCCGACGGGCACCTTCACCTTCACCGGCCCCGTCCCGAACCCGGCGAACCAGATGACGGTTCTCCTCGCGACCGCCGAGGCGGCGGCGCTTTTCAATTTGACGCCCGACTTCGTGCTGCCGACGCCCATCCTTTCGGCGGCGGGAGGACATATCTGCTGGGAGGGGGCCACGCCGGAGGAGTGTTTCTCCTGGGGCAACTTCACGGGCGGCCAGATCGGCGGCGGAACTCCGTACAACGTCCGGGCCGGATTGATTCCCGGCTACGCTGCGCGGCGCCGACTCGACATCTGCATGACCGGAATCCTCGAGGCCTGCGACGACACCGACGACAGCGCGAGCGACTTCATCACGGTCATTCCCGACCCGATCACGAACCCGGGGATCCAAGGCACCACGCCCCCCTCCACCTGCGCGAACGGGACCCTCGAAGGCCTCGAGCGTTGCGACGACGACAACACGACCAACGGCGACGGCTGCTCGGCGATCTGCCGGATCGAGCCGGATCCGCTGACGCCGGCGGCTCTCGTCGTCGACGCGGTCGACCTCGCCACCTCGGACGGCAACGGCGTCTTCGAGGCCGGCGAGACGGTCGAGGTCGAGCCGAGCTGGTCGAACGGCGGCGCAACCGATGTCACGCTCTCGGGGCAGCTCACGAACTTCCTGGGCGCGGCGAACTTCTACTTCATCATCAACGGCGGCGCCGATTACGGCACGATCCCGCCGGCCGGCACCGCGAGCTGCGCGGACACCGCCGATTGCTACGTTTTGTCCGTTCCCGTCCAGGCACGTCCTTCCCTGCACTGGGACCCGACCGCCGACGAGATCCTCAGCACCTCCGGAGAAAAAACCTGGACGATTCACATCGGCGACAGCTTTACGGACGTTCCGCGAGCGTTTCTCTTCTACCCGTTCATCGAGAACATCTTTCACAACGGGGTGACCGGCGGCTGCGGCGTGGATCTTTACTGCCCGTCGGCCACGACGCTCCGCAAACAGATGGCGGTCTTTCTCTTGAAGGCGCTTCTGGGTCCTGCGTACACGCCGCCTCCCGCTACCGGCATCTTCGACGACGTCCCGGTGGACGCGTTCCAGCCCTGGATCGAGGACCTGTACAACCGGCAGATCACCGGAGGGTGCGCCGGCGGCCCGCCTCCGGCGCCGATCTCGTACTGCCCCGACGCCGAGGTCAAGCGCAAGCAGATGGCGGTCTTCCTCCTGAAGACGCTGCTCGGGTCGGGCTACGCGCCGCCTGCGGCCACCGGCATCTTCGACGACGTGCCGGCGGACGCGTTCCAGCCCTGGATCGAGGACCTGTTCAACCGGCAGATCACCGGAGGCTGCCTCGGCGGTCCGCCCCCG
Organism: Thermoanaerobaculia bacterium; assembly: GCA_046716885.1. Taxonomy (GTDB): domain Bacteria; phylum Acidobacteriota; class Thermoanaerobaculia; order UBA5066; family Gp7-AA6; genus DAHUXD01. Next base: position 5,533 of record JBKJWL010000094.1, read on the forward strand.
GCCCCGATTTCGTATTGTCCCGAGAATCCGGTGACTCGAGGCCAGATGTCGGCCTTCCTGGTCAAGACCTTCGGCCTTCTGCTGTACGGGCCCTGAGGTGTCTCCGCCGGCAGAGGTGAGCTGGCAGCTCATCGGCGTCGGCGCCCTTACGGCAGCGACCGTCCTCCTGGCGCTGCCCCGCTTTCTGCTGAGAAAGGCGCAGGACCGTCTTGCGCGGAGGCTCCTCGCCGGAGATGCGGGACGCTACAAGCTGCTCACGCGCGCCGAGCGCGTCGCCGGAGCCCATCGCCGCCTGCCCGGTGTCCTCGCGCTCACCGACGACGCGGTCGAGTTTCACGGGCTGTTCGGGGAGACGACCGCGCTGCCGACCGCGCGCCTTCAGAAGATCGTGACCGGAAAACGACTGTCGAACGGGCGTCAACTCCTGCGCCTTGAGGTCCTGCGGCTGACCCGAGGGAGCGAGGACGAGCTCGAGCTCGTTCTCTCGCCCGCTTCCGCTTCCGCGTGGAGAAGCCACCTCGGACTCTGGGCGGTCAACGAGCGGAAAGCCGCTATGGACGTCGTGGCGCCGGGGCGGAAGAAGTAGCCTCCGCCCCCGAGTCGCTCAGGTAACCTCGATCGGCGCTCCGGCCAGCCAGGCGGAGGGCCACATCAGCGCGTGCTTCCTGCCGCAGACCGGACAGTGGACGACCTTGACGTCGTCGACTTCCTCGGGACGGAAGTTCCCGAACGAGAAGTGGGTCATCGCCACCTCCGGACAGAGAACATCGATCGCGAGGCGTTTGTCCGGGAGAGTCGTATAGGCCTTCGGGGCCGGACTGCCGATCCGCATCATCGGGGGGTTAGCCGCCATACACTTCTCCTCCTGCTCTCCGGAACTGCAAAAGGCGTTCCAGCAGACGGCTGTCCAGGGCGCAGGTGGGTGCTTTCGCGTTGATCCTGAGGAGCGGGCGACAAAGGATCCCGGACTGTTTCGCGGGGGTCAACGTGTCGAGTCTGGGATGAACGCCGAGCTTCGCTCAGGATGACCGCCCGGGGGGGCGGGGGTCTCCCTCGCCTCTTCCGACCCGATTAACAGCCGGACGTTGTCACAACGTCCGAACGGCGCGAACGCAACAGAGTGGCTGTGGGGGGTGGAATCGAACCACCAACCTTCCGGTTAACAGCCGGACGTTGTACCAATTCAACTACCCCACAGCAGGCGCGGACATCATAACGGCGGAAGAAACGCTATGACACGTGCCGCGAGCGGCGGAGGAATCGACCGCAACGCCTCGCGGATCTCCTCGGGCCGATACCGCTGCGAAAAGTGCGTGAGCACGACCGCTTCGTTGCGGAAGGCCTCCGCGCGGGCGAGCAGGTGGTCGAGATGGATGTGGGCATACTCGCGGGCGCGCTCTCGGTCTTCGGGAAAGAGGAACGAGCACTCGATCAGCAGAACGCGTGCGGCGAAGAGCTGAGGCACGGCGTCGAAGATCGCCTCGCCGCAGTCGCCGGTATAGGCCAGGAGCGGAATCTCCTCGCGCCGGGTGACGGGGACGCCGTCCCGGCGCAGCCGCGCGATCTCTTCGCCCGGCTTTCCCTCGAGCTCCGGGAGCAGCTTGTGGCGGATCTCGGAGAAGAGGTACCCGACCGTCGGCACGCGGTGACGGCCGGGCAGCACGGTCAGCTCCAGGTCATTGCGGAGGGCGACGCGATCCCCGGGCGAGGCGGGCACGACTTCGATCAGGTACCGGAAGTTTTCGAGCTTCTCGCAGGCATCGACCCATTGCGCCACGTGCGGCACCGCCTCGGCCGGTACAAAGACACGGGCTGCCGGAAGGCGCGCCAGCCGCCTCCTGGACGCGTAGTGCGCCAGGCCCGCCATGTGATCCAGGTGGCCGTGGCTGACGCAGACCGTCGCGTAGCCGACCACATCGTCGGGAGCGCGCCCGAACTCGAGCAGCGTCCGGAAGCCGGGAAGCTTGTAGAAGGACTCGTGGCCCGCGATCGACACGCCCTCGATCTCGATGCCCGCGGCCTCGAGACGGACCCGCCCGCGCCCTTCCGGATAGTCCCCCGCCATCGGCGGGAGACTACTTCAGCGTGAAACGGCTGCCGGCGGCGCCCCGGCCGACCGTGCGGAGGCGACCGACGAAGACGAGGCGCTGAGCGAGAGCACGGCTCCCAGGCAAAGCCCCCCGATCAAGGCCACGAAGAGAACGAGGCTCGAAGAACTCGGCTGATATCTCACGGCGTCCTCCTGGTCACTCGTTCTCAGAGTGCAGGCGCCGTACCAGCCCGTACCGCGCGCGCTAAAACCCTGCCCGTGCGAGGGTTCCGGAAACCGCCGCGAAATCGCGCGGGCGCCGGGTTCTCGCCGTGTTACCCCCGGTGACACGTCCGGAGAAGCCGCCGTCGCGTACGCTTGAAGCCCGTGCGCGTGGATCTCTTCGACTACGACCTGCCGGCGGAGCGGATCGCCCAACACCCGAGGCCTCGCGGCTCGAGCCGCCTTCTCCGGCTCGACCGCCGGACGGGAGAGGTCTCGCACCGGTCGTTTCGCGACCTTCCGAGCCTCCTGCGCCCGGGCGATCTGCTCGTCCGCAACGACGTTCGCGTGCGGCCGGCGCGTCTCTTCGGGCGCGACGCGGAGGACCGCATCGTCGAGATCTTCCTGCTGCGCGAGACCGACGCCGGCCGTCGCCGCTGGCTGGCGCTGGCGAAGCCCGGCCGCCGCGCGAAGGCCGGCCGCACGCTCCGCTTCGAAGAAGGATTGTCCGCCGCGGTCGAGACGGTGTACGAGGACGGAAGCCGCGCTGTCGTCTTCGATCGCCCCCTCGACGACGGCCTCCTCGGGAGAATCGGGCGGACTCCCCTGCCTCCCTACATCCGCCGGCAGGCGGGCGCTCCCGACCGCCGCGAGGACCACGAGGCCTACCAGACGGTCTTCGCGCGCGAGCCCCTCGCCGTCGCGGCGCCGACGGCCGGCCTTCACTTCACCGAGGAGCTGCTCGCGGAACTCGCCGCGCGGGGCGTCGAGATCGCCGACCTCACGCTCGCGGTCGGCGCCGGGACCTTCAAGCCCGTGACCGCGGACGACACCCGGGCCCACAGCCTCCCTCCGGAGGACGTGGCCGTTCCCGCGGCGACCGAAGCCGCGGTCGCGCGCGCGAAGGCGGAGGGTCGGCGCGTCGTCGCCGTCGGCACGACCGTCGCGCGGTCGCTCGAAGCCGCCGCGCGCCTTCCCGCCCCGGCCGAGGGCGTCGTGCGGCGTTTCTCGACGGATCTCTTCATCACGCCGGGCTTCGAGTTCCGGGCTGTCGACGCGCTGCTGACGAACTTCCACCTGCCGCGCTCGACGCTGCTGATGCTGGTATCCGCCTTCGCCGGGCGCGAGCACGTCCTGGCGGCCTACGGGGAGGCCGTCCGCGAGGGCTACCTCTTTTATTCCTTCGGCGACGCGATGCTGCTGGACGAGGCCGAGGGAGACAAGCGCCCCTGATCGTCAAGGAGCCGCCGCAGCGCCCGCGTGTGCTCCGGGGTCGTTCCGCAGCATCCGCCGACGATCCGAGCGCCGGCGGCGATCCAGCGGGAAGCGTTCTCGGCGTAGGCCTCGGGCGCAAGCTCCTCCGCGAAGCTCCAGCCCTTGTCGTCCGAGGGCAGGCCGAGGTTGCCGTAGGCCGCGAGAGGTCTTCCGGCAGCCGCAGCCGCGAGGCGCTCCAGATCTTCGCCGAGGCGCTCCGAGGGGACACAGTTGATCCCGAGCGCGTCCGGCGACAGCGGCAGCAGCGCCGCCACGGCGTCTTCGAGCCTCTCGCCGGAGAGGAGCTTTCCCTCTCCGTCCGTCACCAGTGACAGGACCACCGGCACGCCGGCCGCCTTCCCCGCCGCGAGCGCCGCGGCCGCCTCGCGGATCGTGTTATGCGTCTCGGCGAGGATGAGATCGACTCCCGCTTCGGCCAGGAACCGCGCCTGAGCGCCGTGCTCTCGCTCGACGGATGCTTGGTCGGGAACGAGGTCCGGACGATAGCAATCCTCGAGCGGGGCGAGCGATCCGGCCACGAAGATCTCGCGTCCCGGCACCGAGGCCGCCTGGTGCGCGAGCTGAACGGCGAGGGCCGTGAGCTCCCCGGAGCGGGACGCCAGGTCCGCCTTGGCCAGCGTGCGCACGTGCGTGCGAAAGGTGTTGGCGGTCAGGATCTCGGCCCCCGCGGCGGCTTCGTCGCCATGGATGGTCCAAACGAGCTCGGAATCCTTGAGGAGCGTGCGCGCGCTCCAGAGCGGCAAGGCCGTGTCCGCGTCCCGGCGCTGGAGCTCCGTGCCCATGGCGGCATCGAGGAGGAGAGGCTTTCCAGCGCCTAACCGCTCGAGAAACCGCCTGGAGAGAATACCCATCGTTTCAAGTCTACCGGAACACCTGAGACTATAAAAATAAGGCCAGAGCTGCCTCTGGCCTTATTTAATTAGTAAGCGTGTCTCAGTAGGTCTCGAGGTACTTCTCGATCTCCCAGGGCTGCACGCGCGAAATGTACTCGGCCCACTCTCCGCGTTTGGCTTCCAGGAAGTGCGACAGGATGTGCTCGCCCAGGGCCTCCGTCACAACCTCGTCCTTCTCCAGGTTGTCGAGCGCCTCGGAGAGGTTCGCCGGGAGCTGATCGATGCGCAGGCGCCGCTTCTCGCGCTCGCTCATCTTGAAGATGTTCTTGTCCACCGGCTCGCCCGGATCCATCCGGTTCTTCACACCGTCGAGGCCGGACGCGAGCATGACGCTAAACGCGAGATACGGGTTGCAGGAGGGATCCGGCATGCGGACCTCGATGCGTGTCCCCATGCCGCGGCGCGCCGGAACTCGCACGAGCGGGGATCGGTTGCGCATGGACCAGGCAACGTTGATCGGCGCCTCGTAGCCGGGCACCAGGCGCTTGTAGGAGTTGACGAGGGGATTCGTGATGGCCACGAATGCCCGCGCGTGCCGCAGGATGCCGCCCGTGTAGTTCAACGCGGTCTTCGAGAGCTGGTACTTGGCCTTCGCGTCGTAAAAGACGTTGTTGCCCTTCTTGTCCAGAAAGGACTGGTGCACGTGCATGCCCGAGCCGTTGATGCCGTAGATCGGCTTCGGCATGAATGTCGCATGGAGGCCGTGGTCCATCGCGACCTTCTTGACGATGAACCGGAAGGTCGACACGCGGTCGGCCGTCGTGACGGCCTCGGCGTACTTGAAGTCGATCTCGTGCTGCCCGGCGGCGACCTCGTGGTGGGCGGCTTCGACCTCGAAGCCCATCTGCTCGAGGGCCAGAACGATGTCCCGCCGCGCCTCTTCGCCCCGGTCTACCGGAGTCAGGTCGAAGTAAGCGCCCTCATCGTGCGTGTCGACGATGGGGTCGCCGTTGGCGTCGCGGCGGAACAGGAAGAACTCGGCCTCAGGGCCCGTCACCAAGGTGTAGCCGAGAGCGTCGGCCTTGTCCATCTGCTTCTTGAGAGTCATGCGGGGGCAGCCGGTGAACGGTGTCCCCTCAGGGTTGTACACGTCGCAGATCAGCCTGCCGATCTTCTGTCCGTTCGAGTGCGCCCACGGATAGATCGCGAACGAATTCAGATCCGGCACCAGGTTCATGTCGGACTCTTCGATCCGCGTGAAGCCTTCGATCGAGGAGCCGTCGAACTGGATCTCGCCGTCGAGGGCCTTTCCGAACTGCGAGCTCGGAAGCTCGACGTTCTTGATCACCCCGAAGATGTCGGTGAACTGCAGCCGCATGAAGCGGACGTTCTCCGCCTCGCACACCTTGAGAATCTCGGACTTCGAGAGACCCGGACCTGCCGCATCGAACTTCAAGACCCTGCCTTTTGCCATCCCGCCCCCTTTTTCTGACGTTTCGACAGATTCTAGAGCCATTTCTACGGAAAGCAAGCCAAAAGTTGCGACGCTGACGCTAGAAATCTGCGAAGTCTGCACATTTTTCTGTGCACGTGGCTGACGGACTCACCCCGACTTCTGACTCCCGACTCTCGTCTAGAATTCCCCCATGACGAACGGCCGCTGGCCCACCCGGGAGGAAGCCCGCGCCCTCCTGTTCGAGTTCACCCGAGCTGACGCCCTGCGAAAGCACGGCCGGGCCGTCGAGGAGGCCATGCGTGCCTGCGCCCGGCGCGCGGGCGTCACCGACGAGAACGAGATCGAGCGATGGGGCATTGTCGGCATGCTCCACGACTTCGACTACGAGCAGAACCCGACGGAAGACACCCATCTGCATGTGGGCGGCCGGATCCTGCGGGAGCGGGGCTATGCCGAAGAGATGGTCGAGGCCATACAATCGCACGCCGATTACATGAAGATCTCGCGGGACACGCCCCTGAAGAAGGCGATCTACGCCTGCGACGAGCTCGTCGGTTTCATCGGGGCCTGTGTAAAGGTCCGGCCCTCCAGGAGGATCATTGACCTGCCCGCCTCCTCCGTCGTCAAACGCCTGAAAGACAAGGCTTTCGCCCGGTCGGTCGACCGCTCGTACGTGTACGGAGGGGCCGCGGCTCTGGGCCTGCCGATCGAGGAGCACGCCGCGTTTCTCATCGAGGCATTGAAGCCGATCGCCGACGAGATCGGTCTCTAGGAAGCTGTCCCCTGTCGGCCTTCAGCGCTCAGGCGGGATCTGTTATAAATAGAGGTTCCCTCTGAGTTGAAGCCTCTGTCGCAAAAGGACTTGCACTCATGAGCACCGTCGAAGCCGTCTCCCCGCGAACCATCCGGGCAAGGTCAATTCTCAAAGACCTTTCGGGCGAGGAGTTGCGGGCTCTCGCCCGTCCCGGCGAGAAAACAACCGAGTACGGCTCCCCCGTCTACGCCACCCGGGTCAGGAACCGGTCGGCCAAGAGGACCTACGTTGTCGCCGACGGCGTCGAGGTTGGCGTCATGCAGCAGTCGATGGATCCGGCCGCCGCGCTCGAGAAAGTGCGCGAGGTCCAGGAAGCCCTCGCCGGGATGGATCTGATCCAGGTGGACCGCCGGATGGGGATGAGCCCCGAGGTGCCGATCCACTGCCGGATCTTCGTGCCGAAGGACTACGCCCGGATCGCGTACATGTGGAACAACATGCTGTTCCCGTCGCAGTCCTCGCAGGAGCCCGACTTCATCTCGGTCTACGTGCCCGACTGGAAAGAGACGCTGATCTTCCTCGACGTCAACCAGGGATATACCTACATCCTCGGCACGGACTACCCGGGCGAGGCGAAGAAGTCGATGCTTCGCCAGGCGATGTACTGGATCAAGCGCAAGAGCGGCCTGGGGCTTCACGCGGGCTCCAAGATTCTGCGCGTGACGGGGCCCGACGGAAAGCTCTCCGACGTCGGTTTCCTGCTTTTTGGCCTCTCCGGCACGGGCAAGACCACTCTGACGCTCCACGACCACGGGCTCGCCGAGCCGGAGAAGGCGATTATCAAGCAGGACGACGTCGTGCTGCTCGCGCGCGACGGCCGCGCCTTCGGGACAGAGGACGGGTTCTACATCAAGACCGAGGGTCTCGAACCTTCCCAGACCGTGCTCTGGGAAGCAGCCACGCATCCGACGGCCACCTACGAGAACATCAAGGTCGGCGAGAACGGCAAGATCGACTTCCTCGACACCTCTCTGACCTCCAACGGCCGCGGCGTCGTGCTGCGCCGCTTCATCAAGGGCTCGGACGACGGAATCGATCTGCAGAAGGCCAACAAGATCGTCTTCATCACGCGGCGTAACGACGTCGTGCCCGTCTGCGCGCGGCTGACCTCCGAGCAGGCCGCGGCCTACTTCATGCTCGGGGAATCCATCGAGACTTCCGCCGGCGACCCGACGAAGGCCGGGCAGGCCAAGCGCGAAGTCGGCACGAACCCGTTCATCGTCGGTCCGGAGGCCGAGGAAGGCAACCGCGTGCTCCAGATCCTGCGCGAGAATCCGGACATGCAGGCCTACATCCTCAACACCGGGTCGATCGGCGCGAAGGCGGGCGCGCCCGGCGAGAAGGTTACGATCAAGATCTCGACCGAGATCATGAAGCAGATCGCCAAAGAGGGCATCCGGTGGGAGAAGGACCCCGACTGGGGCTACGACGTGCCGCGCGAGGTGCCGGGGATCGATCTCGAGAAGTACGATCCCCGCAAGCACTACACGCCGGAGGAGTACGCCGGGCTCGTCGCGAAGCTCCGGCAGGAGCGGCGCGAGTGGCTGGCGAAGTTCCCCGGGCTCGACCCCGTCATCCCGAAGGCCGTCGACGGTCACTCCCCCAAATAGGCCTCTTTCACCTTCGGGTTGGCGGCGACCTCGGCGGAGGAGCCTTCGAGGGCGACCTGGCCCGTCTCGAGCACGTAAGCGCGGTTGGAGTGGCGAAGCGCCGCGTTGGCGTTCTGCTCGACGAGCAGCACCGGTACGCCCGCCTGATGGATGGCCTCGATCGCCTCGAAGATGGCGTGAACGACGATGGGGGCGAGGCCGAGCGAGGGCTCATCCAGCAGCAGCACGCGGGGCTTCGACATCAGCGCGCGGCCGATCGCCAGCATCTGCTGCTCCCCGCCCGACAGCGTCCCGGCCGTCTGGTTGAGCCGCTCCTTCAAGCGCGGGAAGAGCGCGTAGACCTTTTCGAAGTCCGCGGCGATGCCGCGGTCGCGCCGGGTATAGGCGCCCATCTCGAGATTCTCCCGGACGGAAAGGTTGGCGAAGACGATGCGTCCTTCGGGAACCAGAACGAGGCCCTCGCGCACGAGCTGGTGCGTCGGCCTCGACCGCGTCGGCTCGCCGCGGTAGCGGACCTCGCCCCCGGAGGCCGGCACGAGCCCCATGATCGCGCGCAGCGTCGTCGTCTTCCCGGCGCCGTTGGCGCCGATGAGCGTGACGATCTCGCCCTCCGAAAGCGTGAGCGATACGCCCTTCAATGCCTTGATCGCGCCGTAAGAGACCTCGAGGCCGCGGATCTCCAGGATCGCGCTCACGCGCCCCCCAGGTAGGCCTCGATGACCTTCGGGTTGCGCTGGATCTCGGCCGGCGGGCCCACGGCGATCGTGGCGCCGTAGTCGAGCACGTGCACGGTCTCGCAGATACCCATGACGACCTTCATGTTGTGCTCGACGAGCAGGACCGCCATGCCGAAATGGTCCCGGATCCAGCGGATGAGGTCCATCAGCTCCTGCGACTCGTTCGGGTTCATCCCGGCCGCCGGTTCATCGAGGAGCAGGAGACGCGGCGCGGTCGCCATGGCCCGGGCGATCTCGAGACGCCGCTGGCTGCCGTACGGCAGGTTCCTGGCCTGTTCCTCGGCCAGGTGATCGAGCTTGAAGATTTTCAGGAGCTCCCGACTCTCCTGATCGACGCGCTCCTCTTCGCTCCGGTGTGCCGGGGTGCGCAGCACCGCCGTCGTCAGTGTGGTGGCCTGGCGGCAGTCGAAGGCGACCTTGACGTTGTCGAGCACCGACATCGTGCCAAAGAGGCGGATGTTCTGGAACGTGCGGGCGATCCCGCGGCGCGTGATCCGGCCGCAGCGCTCGCCTTCGATCGCCTGCCCCTCGAAGAGGATCTCCCCGGAGGTCGGGGTGTAGACACCCGTGATGACGTTGAAGACGGTGGTCTTCCCCGCGCCGTTGGGCCCGATCAGGCCGTAGAGCTGGCCGGGCGCGATCGACAGCTCGAGCTCGTTGACGGCCACGAGGCCTCCGAATCGCATGGTCACGCGGGAGAGCTCGAGGGTCGGCACGGCGGCGCCCGTTCTCAGTGGCCGCCGGTCGAGCCCGGCGCGGTCCCGAGCGGCTTGCGGCGCTTCGTCAGGAAGGTCACGAACTCCCGGTGTCCCAGGATGCCCTGCGGCCGCACGATCATGAGGATGATCAGGAGCAGCGAGAACACGATCATCCGGTACTGGGCGAACTGCCGGAGTCCCTCCGTCAGCGTGATGAAGAGAACCGCGCCGAGGATCGAGCCGCTGATCGACCCGAGCCCGCCGATGACGATCATGATGATGATCTCGAAGGACTTCAGGAACGTAAACGAATTGGTGTGGATGTACATCAGGTAGTGGGCGAAGAGGCCGCCCGCGACTCCCGCCAGGGCGGAGGAGACGACGAAGGAGATGACCTTGGCGCGGGTCGTGTGCACGCCCATGGCCTCGGCCGCGATCTCGTCCTCGCGGATCGCCACGAGTGTGCGCCCGAAGGAGGAATGTACGATCCGGTAGACGATCAGGATCGTGAGCGCGGCGAACGAGTAGATCCAGAAGAAATTTGTGAGCTTCGGGATGCCGGAGAAGCCGCGGGCCCCGCCTACGGCGTCGATATTCAGGATGAAGACGCGGATGATCTCGCCGAACCCCAGAGTCACGATCGCCAGGTAGTCCCCGCGCAGACGCAGCGACGGCACGCCGACGAAGAAGCCGGCGATCGACGCGAGCAGAGCGCCCAGCGACAGCGCCGCGAGCAGCACGGCGCTGTCCCGGCCGAACGGCGGCAGGAACCCCAGGGCGGCGCGGATGGCTCCGCCGAAAGTCACGGTGAAGTAGGCCGCCGTGTATGCGCCGATCGCCATGAACCCCGCGTGTCCGATCGAGAACTGCCCTGTGAAGCCGTTGATCAGGTTGAGGCTGACGGCCAGGATGATGTTGATGCCCGCCAGGCAAAGGATCTGGAGCAGGTAGGGCGGCATGGCGACCGCCGCTCCGAAGGCGCCGGTGAACGCCCCGTTCAAGGCGAGCAGGCCCGCGGCCACGCCGACGCCTGCGAGGACTGCCTTCACACTTTTTCCTTCTGCACGCGGCCCAGCAGCCCCTGGGGCCGCAGGATCAGGACGAGGATGAGGATCCCGAACGCGATGGCGTCCCGAAACGTGGACGACAGGTAGCCCACGACCATGACCTCCGAGGTTCCGATCAGGAGGCCGCCGAGCACGGCGCCCGGGATGCTTCCGATGCCGCCGAGGACGGCGGCCACGAAGGCCTTCAGCCCGTAGAGGATCCCCATCAGGGGGTCGATCTTCGGGATCTGCATGCCGATGAGGACGCCGGCCGCCGCCGCCAGCGCCGAGCCGAGCGCGAAGGTGACGGCGATGATGCGATCGGTCGAGATGCCCATGAGCTTCGACGCGTCGAGGCTAAAGGAGACCGCCCGCATCGCCTTTCCGGTGCGGGTCTTCAGGATGAAGATGCGCAGGAGAATCATCAACAGGAACGAGACCGCGATCACGGTGAGCTGTTCGCTCGTGAGCCGCACGCCGCCGATCCGGAAGTCAGCGCGGGGCGCGAGCGACGGAAAGAACTTCGGGTCCGGCCCGAAGACGAGCTGGGCCAAGTTCTCGAGGAAGAGAGAGACCCCGATGGACGTGATGAGGAGCGTGAGCCGCGCCTCGCGCCGCACGGGCCGGTACGCGAGCCGCTCGATCAGGACCCCCAGGGCAGCGCACGCCAGCATCGCGCCGAGCATCACGAGAAGGGCCGAGACGATCGAGGGCTCGTCCCCGCGCAGCCGGCGGGAAAGGTAGTACCCGACGTACGCGCCGATCATGTAGACGTCGCCGTGGGCGAAGTTGATCAGGCGCAGCACGCCGTAGACCATCGTGTAGCCGAGGGCGATCAGGGCGTAGATCGACCCGAGCGAGAGGCCGTTGACCAGCTGCTGGAAGAACGTCGTCATGCGGAGGAGCCGCGCACCAAAGAGCTCCCCGTGACCCCGCGAGCCTCTACGGGCTCACCGCCTCGGGCTTGATCGTCTCGGTCAGCAGGTACTTGCCGTTCTCGACCTTGAGGATCACGGCCGACTTCACGGCGTTGCGTTCGCTGTTGATCGTGATCGCTCCGGTCACGCCCGGAAAATCCTTCGTGGCCGCGATCGCGTCGCGGACCTTCGGGCCGTCCGTCGAGCCCGCCCGGGTCATGGCGTCCGCCAGGATCCGCGCGGCGTCGTAACCGAGCGCCGCCAGGGCGTCGGGCATCTGGTTGTACTTCGCCTTGTAGTCGGCGACGAACTTCTGGACGATCGGATTCGGGTCGTCGGTCGAGTAGTGGTTCGAGAAGTAGGAGCCGTTGAGGGCCTTGCCGCCGATCTCCCAGAGCTTGGGCGAATCCCAGCCGTCGCTGCCGAGGAAGGGCACCTCGATGCCGAGCTCCCGCGCCTGGTAGACGATCGTTCCGGCCTCCGTGTAGTAACCCGGGACGTAGACCGCATCCGGGTTGACCGCCTTGATGGCGGTCAGCTGCGCGCGGAAGTCGGAGTCGCCCTGGCTGAAGGACTGCTCCGCGACGATCTCGCCGCCGAGCTTCCTGTAGGACTGGCCGAAGAATGTCTGGAGACCGACCGAATAGTCGCTGCGGACGTCTACGAGGATCGCGACCTTCTTGGCCTTGAGCGTGTCGAAGGCGAACTTCGCCATGACCGCTCCCTGGAAGGTGTCCATGAAGCAGACACGGAAAATGTAGTCGCCGACCTGCGTCACGCGGGGATTGGTCGAGGAGGGCGAGATCATCGGAATCTGGCTGGCCTGGCTGATGGGAGCAGCGGCCAGTGAGTGGGACGAGGCGACCTGTCCGATCAACGCGACGACGTGATCCTGATTGATCAGCTTCGTGACGACGGTCGCGGCTTCTTCGGGCTTGGACTGGTCGTCCTCCACGATCAGCCTGATCTTCTTGCCGAGGACTCCGCCCTTGGAGTTGATGTCCTCGAAGGCGAGCAGCGAGCCGTCTCGGGTCGAGATTCCGAAGGTGGCGATCCCGCCCGTCAGGGAGCCGTACTCGCCCACCAGGATCTCGGACTTGTCGGACCCCTTGCGACCGCAGGACAGCGCGGTCGCGAGAGCCGCCGCCAGGAAGACGGCGACTGCGATGCGGGTTCTCATCATTTTGACCTCCTCGGTCTCCGGCGACTGAAAGACGGCGTATTCTTTCGCAGAGGGAGAACGAAAGTCAAAATGCTTTCTGTCAATGGCTTGAGCTAGAATCCTGATCCCAGAGAAGAGAAGAGAAGAGAGGCTGACCTTCATTACCGACACGCACCTCCCCGTCCCCGAAACCGACATTTCCGCCCGCCGCTCCGCCGAGCCGCCTCCCCGCATCCGGCCCCGGGCCGAGCATACGATTTCCCGCTCGCGGATCGACCCCGACGCCCTGAAGGTTCTCTACCGCCTGCGGGGCGCGGGACACAAGGCGTATCTGGTCGGCGGCAGCGTGCGGGACCTGCTCTTGAACCGGGTGCCGAAGGACTTCGACCTCGGGACCGACGCCCAACCGTCTTCCCTGCGCAAGCTCTTCCGTAACTGCCGGATGATCGGCCGGCGATTCCGGCTCGCCCACATCCTCTTCGCCGACGGCAAGGTGGTCGAGGTAGCCACGTTCCGGCGGCCTCCCGATCCGGCGGCCGCGGGAGGCGGGCAGGAGCTGCTTCAGACCTCGGACAACACCTTCGGGACGCCCCGCGAGGACGCGCTGCGCCGGGACTTCACCATCAACGGGCTCTTCTACGACATCTCCGACTATTCGGTGGTCGATTACGTGGGAGGGCTCGACGACCTCGAGGCCGGCCTCGTGCGCACGATCGGGGACCCCGACATCCGCTTCCAGGAGGACCCGGTGCGGATGATGCGCGCAGTCGAATTCGCCAGCCGCCTCGGATTTGCGATCACGCCCGACTCCTACGAGGCGATCCTCCGGCACCGCAAGGAGATCGTGAAATCCGCGCCCCCGCGTGTGACCGAGGAGCTCGCCCAGGCGCTTCGGGGCGGGCACGCGCTGCCGACCCTGCTTTTGATGCGGGAGGTGGGGCTGCTCGACGCGCTGCTGCCGGAGCTCGCGACGGTGCTGCGGCAGATCGACCCGGATCACGCCCGGGGAACCGGGCATCTGTTCTGGGCGCTCCTCGAGGTGCTCGACGCCGAGCGGCGGCGCGGCCGCGTCTTCGGAGACGCCGTCCTCTTCGCCCTGCTCTTCATTCCCATCGTCCGCGGGCGCGTGCGCGAGGCCTTTCCCGATGGGGACCCCGAGCCGAACCGGCTGTCGACGATCATCGAAGAGGTCGTTTCGCCTCTGGCTTTCCGCATGTCCCTCCCGCGGGCGGCGACTGACCGCATCAAGCAGGCCCTGGCCATCGTGGGCAAGCTCTCGCACCGCCCCGACGCGAAGGTCGCCACGCGCCGGCTCGCCTTCCGGGACGCCTTCTCGACCGCGCTCGACCTCTTTGAGCTGACGGCGATGGCGACCGGGCGCGGCCTGGAACTCGTGCGCGATTGGCGCGCCTTGCAGGCTCGGGTCGATCGGGCACGGGCCGCCGGCGAGATCCCCGCCGCGCCGCCGCCGCCGCCGCGCCGCCGCCGCCGGGGAGGCCGCGGGCGCTAGAATCCCCACCATGTTCCTCCACTCCAACTTTCTCGGCATCCCGCCGGAGGAGAACACCCTCGAGAAGAGCCGGGTCGTGATCCTGCCGGTCCCGTACGAGCGTACGGTCTCGTACGGGCCCGGCACGCGCAACGGACCCGGAGCGATCCTGGAGGCCTCGCACTACGTCGAGCTCTACGACGACGAGCTCGACGAGGAGGTCTACCGTATCGGCATTCACACGCTGCCCTCCTGGCTCCCGGACGACATGGAGCCCGCCGCCTGCCTCGAGGAGCTCGAGAAGATGGCGGCGAGCCTGCTCGCGCCGGGCCGTTTCCTGCTGACGCTCGGCGGCGAGCATTCGATCGCTCCCGCACCGATCCGCGCGCACCGCCCGCGCCACCCGAGGATGTCGGTCCTGCACTTCGACGCCCACGGCGACCTGCGGGACACCTACGAGGGGCAGAAGAACTCCCACGCCTGCGCCGCGCACCGGTGGGTGGAGCTCGGAATCCCGTCGGTCCACGTCGGCATCCGATCGATCTCGAAAGAGGAAGTGGACTACGTCCGGAAGTCGGGCACGCTGATCGTCTCAAACCGCGAGATGCACCGCTCCGACGGCTGGATGGAGAAGGCCCTCGCGAAGCTCACCGAGGAGGTCTACGTCACTTTCGACGTGGACTTCTTCGACGGCTCGCTCGTGCCCGGCACGGGCACGCCGGAGCCGGGAGGAGGCACCTACGACCAGGCCCTCGCGATCCTGAGGCGGGTCGCCTCCGAGCGGAAGATCGTGGGGGCCGACGTGGTCGAGCACGCGCCCCTGCCGGGCAACCGGGCGCCCGATTTTCTGGTGGCCAAGCTGTGCTACAAGCTGCTCGGGTACGCCTTTTTCCCCGAGAAAGCCCGGACCCCGATTCTCTCGCCTGGTTAAGCCCTTGTCGCAAAAACACTTCCGCCCGCACCGCGACCGCGCCGTCCGCGAACTTTCCCCGGGCGCCTGCGTCTTGTGGAGTTGAGGCCAGCGTGAGTACGACCGACGAGAAAGACCTGGTCGAACGCTGCCGGCAGGGAAACGACGACGCCTGGAGGGAGTTGGTGGACCGTTTCGGACAGAGGGTCTATGGGATTGCCTACCACTTCACGCTCAAGCGGGAGGATGCCGAGGAGCTTTCGCAGGAGATCTTCTTGAAGCTCTTCGAGAACCTCCACCGCTATGACGGCGGGTTCCCGCTGGTCGCGTGGATCCTCTCGGTCTCGCGCAACCTCTGCATCGATCGATACCGCCGGCGCAAGCGCGAGAACTCTTTCCGGTTCGTTTCGGACGAGATGGTGACGTCGCTCCTGAAATCCGACGACGATCCCGCCAGCATGGCGCTGAAGAAGGAGCGCACCCGGCTCCTTTTCTCGGCGCTGTCGGAGATCCCGGAAGACCTGGCCGAGATCCTGATCCTTCGGGACTTGAACGGCCTGGCCTACGACGAGATCGGCAAGTCCCTGGAGCTGCCGGAGGGAACCGTCAAGTCGCGCCTGTTCCGGGCGCGCGGCGAGGTCGCCCGCAAGATCCGGGAGCGCCACGAAAAGAAAGCCGCGCCGAGCGCGTTCGCTTCGATCGCGGCGGCCGCGGTGGGGATGGTATGAGCTGCCGGGAGCTCGAGCGGCTGTTCCTCGCAGGCGCCCACGACGCGGACGTCTCCGCTCACCGCCGCGCGTGCGCCGAGTGTGACGCCGTGGGGCGCGCCATGGACGAAGCGCTCGCGCTGACCACTCCGCTGCGCGCTCCCGAGTGGAGCCCGGCGCTGCGCAGGAGCCTGATCGAGATTCCGCGACAGACCGTGTCCTGCGAGGGCGCGGAGCCTCTGCTCGCGCGGGCCGTGGAGGAAGAGCTCGCGGGCGAGGATCAAAAGCGTCTGCAGAGCCACCTCTCCCGGTGCGCCGCGTGCACGGAAGCCGCGGGCGCGCTCTTCGCCGTACGCGACCTGGCCGCGCCCCCGGCGCCTCCCTGGCTGGCCGCGCGGCTGGCCGCCGTCCGCCCCGAAAAGAAAAAGTCATTCTGGCGGTCGGCCTTCTCGGGCAAGGCCGTCGTCGCGTACGCGTACGGGGCCGCGGTAATCGTCATGCTGCTCGGCCTGAACCCGACCGCGGTCGCCCGCGGGAAGGGTTTCGTGAAGCTCGGCGAGAGCACGCGCAACGTCGTGACCGTCGCCCAGAGCTCGGTCGGGGACCGGCTCGGCGCACTACAGGAGAAAGCGATGCGCACGTTCGCGGTCTGGAAGGGCCACGTCGGCGGGTACGGCCGCGCCGCGGTCTCCAACGCGATCGCTCTCGTGCTCCGCCCCGAGCAGAAGAAGACTCCGACGCGGCCGCGCATCGGCAAAGAGGGCGGCGCCGCCGCCGAACCCGAAGGGTTCTCCCAGGCGGGGCAAGGCGAAGCCGCGCCGGAACTTTTTGCCTCTCGATTTCGTGTCTAAGGAAGACGGAAGACGTCAACGAGGAGATAGCCATGAACGACACTTACGCTTCGCAACCACCGCAGCCGCCCACGGGCGCGCCGGCCGTTCCGCCGCCGCCGGTCGTGGCCGTCCCGCCCGTGGTCCCCGTGGTCGTGGAGCGCAAGTCTCCGGGGCTGGCGGGATTCCTTTCGGTGTTCCCGGGTCTCGGCCACCTGTACCTCGGGCTCTACCAGCGGGCCTTCGCGATCGGCGGCGCGTTCATCCTGCTGTGCGCGATGACCTCGCACGGCAGCGGGGGCGCGTTCTTCGGGCCGATGATCGCCTTCGTGTGGTTCTTCGGAATCATCGACGCGGTGCGGCAGGCCAAGGCGATCAACCGCGGACAGCTGGCCGAGGCGGGCTTCGCGGGCGAGCACCAGCTCAAGGCCGCAGCCGGCGCGGGCACCCTGACGTGGGGCGTCATCCTGGTCGGCCTGGGCTCGCTGTGGCTGATCGACCGCTACGTCGAAGTCGACTGGTCGTTCGTGGACGAGTGGGGCGCGCCGCTGGCGTTCATCCTGCTCGGCCTGATCCTGATCGTCAGCCACGTGCGCAAGCGGCGCCGCGAGAACGACGCGCAGGTGGGGATGCCGCCGCGGAGCCGGTAACCCGAGAGTCCGGAGTTGGAAGCGGGAGACGAAAGTCTCCCGCTTCGTGTTTCAGCGGCGCTTGAAGTACTTCTCGAGCTCATCCTCACTCATCGAGAGCACCACCGGCCGGCCGTGGGGGCACGTGAACCGGTCCTCTGTCTTCGACCAGTCCGCGATCAAGCGCCGGATCTCCTCCGGCGCCAGGTGATACCGGATCGTCACTGCCGAGCGGCAGGCTACACTCGCGGCCAGGCGATTACGCCGCTCGGTCTCGTCGGCGGTCCCGGCCTCGGCGAGCGACTCGAGCGCCATCCGCAGAGTCTCTCCCGGATCTCTCCCGGTGGCCTCCGCGGGCAGCGAAGCGATCGCATAGGAGCGGCCCGACATGGGCTCGACCTCGAACCCCGCCGCGAAGAGGTCCTCAATGCGCGACCCCAGGGTCTCCACCTCCTCCGGCGTCGCCTCGAAGAGCACCCGCATGAGCAGCCGCTGCGAGAGCACGCGCCCGGAAGCGATGCGATCCCGGATCCGCTCGTAGAGCGTGCGCTCGTGGGCGGCGTGCTGGTCGATGACGAGCAGGCCGTCCGGGCCGGAGGCCAGGATGAAGGATTCGCGGTACTGGCCGATCGGCACGATCTCGGCGGGTCGCTTCTCGACCGGCGGCGGACCGGGCTCTGGAAGCGTCACTTCCGCCGGCGGCGCCGGAACGCCCACGGGCAGCCCCGGCGGAACCGAAAACGGGTCGCGGTAGGGCGCCGCCGGCTCGGCCACCACGGAGCCGGAAGGCACCGACCGCAGCCGCCGCTCCTCCTTGCCCGCGAGCAGCGCCGAGTTCAGCGCGTGATAGACGAGGCGGAAGGCGGTCGCGGCGTCGGCGAAGCGCACCTGCGTCTTGGCCGGTGACACGTTGACGTCCACGGCGCCCGGCTCGGCCGTCAGGAACAGGAAGACCGCGGGATGGCGGTCGATCCGTATCGCGTCGCGCGAGGCCTGGGAAATGGCTCGAGAGAGGGCCCGGTCCTCGATGGGCCGGCCGTTGACGAAGAGATACTGGTACCGCCGGCTGGGAAAGGTGACCGAGCCGCGGGTCGCGTAGCCCGACAGGCGCAGCGCGCCCGATCGCGCCTCGAACGCCTCCAGCTCCCCGAGCGTCGCGCGGCCGAAGACCTGGAGGATGCGGGCTCCCCGGTCCACGGCGGCCGGCGCCTCCAGGGTCTCGCGCGCGTTGGAGCGGAGCGAGAACGCGACGGCCGGATTGCCGAGCGCGGCCCTTGTGACGGCGGCCGCCACCGCGCGCGCCTCGGCCTCGGGAGAGGCGAGGAACTTGCGCCGGGCGGGTGTCCGTGCAAAAAGCCCCTCGACCAGGACGTCGGTGCCGCGCGGGCGTGGCGCGGGCTCCTCGCTCACCGGTCCGCCGTACTCGAGAAGCAGCCGGACCGCCTCGGGGCTCGACCCGTCGGAGGTCGTCAGGGTCAGGCGCGAGACCGACGCGATCGAGGGCAAGGCTTCGCCGCGAAACCCGTACGTCCCGACCCGCGCCAGGTCCTCGTCGGAGGAGATCTTGGAGGTCGCGTGACGCTCGAGGGACAGCCGCGCATCCTCCGCCGACATCCCCGCGCCGTCGTCGCGCACGAGGATGCGCTCCACTCCCCCGCCGTCGATCTCCACGTCGACGCGCGCCGCTGCCGCGTCGAGCGCGTTCTCGACGAGCTCCTTGACCGCCGAGGCCGGCCGCTCGACGACCTCGCCCGCGGCGATGCGGTCGATGACGGGGCTCTCGAGCCGATGGATCCGCGGCATCTCTCCTCAGTCTACCTCTGCGTCCGCGCTCCCACGTCTCGCGACAATCAGTAGCTAGAGATTCGCCGGCGAACTCTTCAAGAGGAGGGCGCACATGACAAAGAAACTTGCGGTGGTGCTCTTTCCGTGTGCCCTGCTGGCGGCGGCGCCCGCGGCCCGCGCGCAGAACGGGCCCGACAACGATCTCGACGCGGCCCCGGGCTACACAACCAGCGTCTTGGACCACGAGCCGGCCGACTCGAGATGCGACCTTCGCCCTGACGCTCTTCGCCTGCTCAATCGAGCGCTGAGACCGTCAAAAGCTCTTTATACGTCCATAAACCTGCGACGCAGAGGGGAAGACAAATGAGCAAGAGACTGATCGCCGCCGCTGTTCTCGGCTCGAGCCTTGCCGCCTGGTCGGCGACCGCCCAAAACGGACCCGACAACGACGCCAACGGGGCACCCGGGTTCACGAAGAGCGTTTTCGACAGCGGCCAGATCGACTCGATCAATCTCTATAACGGTCAGGTGACGATCCCGATCCCGATGGGCCCGTCGTATCCGATCGGGCCCAAGCTGAGGATGCAGCTCGTTCTCAACTACAACTCGCGTGTGGACGGCTTCGGGCGGCCGCCCAGCCAGAGCCCGTTCTTCTACTACAAGCCCCTGGTCGGAAACCCCGCTCTAGGGATCGGCTGGGAGATGACGATGGGGGCGGTCAAGTCGTGCAAACACGGCAATCTCTCAGGTAAGTGTTACTTCGCTCCCGACGGAAGCCAGCACATGTTCGACCTGGGGTCGAAGACGGGCGACGGGAGTCAGCTATTCCTTAAGGGCACCGGGCCGTATGACATGTGGGACGGCGACGGCAACCACTACGTGTTCGGCTGGCAGGTCACGGGATTTGACGACTCCGCGACGAACTACACCCACGACTTCGGGATGGACCGAAACGGCTGGTATCTGACGGCCGTGACCGACCCGTTCGGAAACGGTTACTCGGTCTCCTACTACTCGGGCATCTCCACTCCGCTTTGGACCTACTCGAGCAACGGCTGCGGGACCGCCTGGCCGATGCTGAACCCTTCGGTGACCAACACGTGGATCCTGAAGGACATCACTCTGCCTTCGGGAAGCAGCGTTCACGTGAATACGGCCACAGTCAACGGCGTCAACTCCATGATCAAGTCGGTGGACTTTCCGGAGCTCGTCGATGGCGCGGCGGCTACGAAGACCTGGACGCTGGTTTACGACACGACGGTCTCCTACTCGCGTCCCTGCGAAGACCCGAACAAGATCTTCGCGAATCTCCAACGGCTGCAGCAGCTTCAGCTTCCGTCCGACCTGACGGGCTCGCCCCAGTACCAGTTCCTCCATCCTGGGGGCCTTCTGGAGAAGATCACGCTGCCGACGACGGGCTCGATCGAGTACTGCTGGGGCGGGTATGTGTTCTTCCACGCGAGCAGCGGATCGATTCAGCCGGGATGTCCGGGATTGTTCCCGGACCCGAGCGATGCCTTCGTCACAAAGTCCGCGGCGTGCGGCCTCTCCGCTCCCGAACCTCAGGAGCCGTCGATTCCGGGCGAATGCACAGAGGACAACTCGGCGCGCTGGGTCCAGGAGCAGAGCGGCGTGGTTCGTCGGCGGGAGACTCTCGGCTCGGTGCAAAACGACACGAACTATGTCCAGTACGCGTTTCCCTTCGGCGAGTCCGGCGACGCCTCGGATCCACTGCCGGCGCAGAGCCTGACGGTCGTCATATCTCCACCTACCGATACGGCGACCACGGGTTCTTCCGATGCCGGACGCCGGCGGGCCAGGGCCGTGCTCTTCGACACGGCCACGGAAGGTGCCGTTCAGGGCCCGGCAGACTCCAGCGTTCCCGGCGACCGGGTTGGCCAGGACATCGAGGAGCGCGTCTTCGAGAGCGATCCGACGACGGGCTCGACCGAGGATCCGCCCTGCGGCGGGACCACCGAATCGAACTTCTGCGGCAGCAGGGCCGTGCGGGTCACTCAGAAGACCTACGAGTACGACACGACCGGGGTCATCGGCGGCAACCGGCGCCTCGTTCAGGAGAAGACGATCTACGGCCCGAGCACGTGCGGAACGTGCCCCTATCACCAGGTCGCCTTCAGCCTGACGGGGGGAGACACGTGGGACGGGAACGGCCGGCACTACAACACGGAGACCCATTCGGGGACACTCGGCGCCGACGCCCGGACGATCGCCACGGACTGGGCACCCGTGAATTGGGCGTCGAACCCGAGCAACCTTGCCGTGCTCCCCAACGTACTGAACCAGCGCACGACGACGCAGGGCTCGTCGGTTCGGGACGAGTACTTCGATTTCGATACGACTGTCAGCGCGCCGACCGGCTTCCTCAAGGGAACCTTCGTCTACGACTCGATCAAGGACATCGCCTTCATCACCTGCCGCTACGACGACGGCGACGGCAATACCGACAAGGATTTCACCCGGACACTGGGAACGACGTCGGTTCCCGCGCGTACGTACTGTTCGAACAACTACGCGATCTTTCCCACTTCCGTCGGCGTCGACGGCGACCTTTTCGGGAAGGACTACAGCTGGCAGAAAGGCGAGCTGTTGACGGCCCGCTGGATCAATGGCGCCGTCGGCACGACGACCTTCAAGTTCGCCGACAACACCCGTGACTCCACGACAGGCTGGATCACATCCACACGCGACACGGCGGGCCGCCAGTCCTTGTACAAGTACGACGCCCTCGGTCGGGTCAATGAGATCACCCCGCCGGCCTCCGGAGAGTACAAGACCTGGGTCTGCTACGAGAACCCCAACGCGACGACCGCCTACCGCGCCGCGGCCAAGCAGACCTGTCCCGTCGCGTCATCGAACGCCGCCATCACCAGCTGGCAGCACTTCGACTACGACGCTCTGGGCAGGCTCGTGCGGGAGAAACGACTGCAGCCTTCCTCCTCCGTCGTCAAGCGCTTCACGCTCTTCAACGGCCCGGGCCACGCCTACTTCACCTCGGAGTGGGTCACCGATGCGACCTCGGAGTTGATCACGACGGACAAGGCAACGGCCTGCGTCTTTAGCGGGGGCAACTTTGTCGGTCGTGCCCGCCCCTCCGCCGCTCCCGGGACCTACAGCATGTGCTGGGATCCCTTCGGCCGGCCCCAGCAGATCATCGGACCCAAGCACTCGAGCCTCGTGACCGTCGACAGGACCGACGGAACAGGCAACATCTACAGCGACACGAAAGACTCTGTCACCACATGGTGCGTCAACGCGACCTTTGCCGACCTGGCGGCCGCGTCATGCAACGCCGGCGCGATCAGCCCGAACCCTGTCTCCGCGACCAAACGGGACGCCTTCGGCCGCATCACCAGCGCGACCGAGCCAACCTTGGAGGCGACCAGCTACACCTACGACGTCAACGGCAAGCTGAACTCCGTCACCCAGGGCGCGCAGAGCCGCATCTTCGTCTACGACACGAACGGCTTCATGCGCTCGGAATCTACTCCTGAACGGGGCTCGGTGACCTACGGCACGATCGGCAGCCTCGGCAACATCCGGCAGGAGACCCAGCCGGGGAGCCTCATCATCAGCCGCACCTTCGACTTCGCCGGCCGGCTGACCAGGGAGGACATCCCCTCCGGAACCAAGTACGTCGTCAACTGCTACGACGGAGCCGCAACCTGTGTGGACGGAAGCACAGGCTTTGCAGGCGGCTCCTATCCCGGAGGCAAGCTGACCCGCCGCTACGGCTACAACTGGATCCCGCTCATCGGGCCCATCGTGGACGAGCAGTTCACCTACAGCGACGGCGGCGGGAGGCTCTCCCAACTCGCCACCACCGTCGGCAACGGGGACCTGAGCTCCACGACGACTCAGACCTGGACCTACGACGCCACCAACTGCAAGCTCGGGCTGGTCTGTTCCCACGGACATCCGCGGGTCACCGGCTCCTTCCCGGTCACCTACACGTACACCAACGGTTTGCCGACGGCGATCTCTGCCAACTCGACCAACGTCGTCACCGCCGCGACCTACAACCCGGCCGCGGGCTTTGCCTCCTGGACGGCGGGCAACACCGGGACCCCTGTCATCACGACGATCACACAGGACACGAGCCTCTTGCCGCGCCCCAGTCAGATCCAGGCCAAGAGGGGCTCGACCGTGCTCTTCAACACCGGCACCTACTCCTACGACAGCGCGGGCAACATCCTCGGCCAGAGCGACGCGACCTACGGCGGCACCTACACCTACGACAATCGCTCCCGCATCCTCTCGGCCACCTACGGGGCAAGCTCCAAGAGCTTCTCCTACGACCGCTGGGGCAACTTGCTGTCCAACTCGCCCCTGACCTTCCAGATGAGCACCAGCCCCAGCAACAACCACATCAAGGTCGGCGGCTCGACGACCGGCGTCTCCTACGACGCCCGCGGCAACCTGACCACCTACAACACCGAGACCATGTTCTTCGACTCGCAGGACCGTCTCTACCGAAACAAGAACGGCTCGGGCGATTACACCTTTATTCACAACGGGGCGGGGGAGCGTGTCGTCAAGTTCCCGACCAACTTCACCGTCCTGCGACGCGAGATGGCCCGCTACATCGCCGAGGCCAACATCATCGCCAGGGGCTGGACCCTGCCCCTTTGCGACGGCAGTAACCCATCCGCCTTCACCGACGTCCCGTGCTCGGACCCCGACGCCCGCTACATCAAGCTCGTCTACCTGCAGGGCATCACCGCAGGCTGCGGCGGCACCAGCTACTGCCCCGACACCGCCATCACCCGCGCCCAGATGGCCGTCTTCATGGTCAAGGGCTACCGTGGCGCCACCTTCGTTCCCCAGGCCTGCCCCCCAGCCGTCAACCCCTTCACCGACTTCACCTGCTCGGGCCCCTACTCAGCGTTCGCCCCCTTCATAATCCAGCTCTACAATGACGGGGTGACCGCAGGGTGCGGAGCCGGCACTTTCTGCCCGGGCAACTCCATCGGCGAGTGGGAAACCCTCGTCTGGCTCGCCAAGGGCGGCACCCCCGGCGCCCCCTTCTGGCCCACCTACCACCCCGTCCCCAGGGGCTCCACCTACACCCTCAGAGACGAGCAGAACCGCGTCGCCACGGAGATCGCCGGCGGCCTGACCGGCTCCTCCACCGCCACACTCTCGGTCGCCAGAGACAACATCTTCTTAGGCTCCCTCCTCGTCGCCTCCAACGCCACAGGCGCCTGGCAGTACAACGCCTCCGATCACCTCGGCTCCCCCCGCGCCGTCTGGAACTCCTCTGGCACCAAGTTCGAGGACCACAAATACTGGCCCTACGGCGAGGACACCTCAGCCACACTCAACCAGCACCTCGGCTTCACCCTCATGGAACGAAACGACGCCCTCCCCATCTCCTACGACCACGCTCGGTCACAGCAGTACAACCTGGGCCGATTCGTAAGCCCAGATGTCCTTGCGGGCGGTGCAAGCGACCCGCAGTCGTGGAATCGATATGCGTATGCGCGAGACAACCCCCTCAAGTACGTAGATCCGAACGGGCGGGAGATTTTCGTGGCCGTCCACTACGTGGGGCTAGGCGCCTACCACGCTTCTCTGCTCGTGGTGCCGCGCCACAACTCCCTTTATGCCGGTCGCAAGGCGTTCGTCAACGACTATCCGGGTGGTCTGAAGTTCGCTGCGCTCGGTGCCGGTAGAGAACGTGGCCTCACATTGGTCAGTAGGCTGAACCGCGAGGCCGACATCGACCTATCAACGAAGGTCGAATACCAACAGGTAGACCTTGGCGGTCGCGACGAGGACCAGCTCGTCGCCGATCTGTTCGCCGCTGACGCGAGCTACGAAGACGACCTTGGCTATCGGCCGTGGCCGGGAGCTGAGAGCGATCGCTACAATTCAAACTCATACGTCTCTGGAGTGCTTCAGGCAGTTGGTTTGATGCCACCGGTGCTGAGATCTAATACGCCAGGTTATGGCAAGCCCATCCCGATCAACAACTTCCTTCATCCCAGGAGCGCGCTGGCGACAGAGGAAGGCCGACTCAAGGCCCTGGGCCTCAAACGAACGAAGAAAGGAATCGAACCCGTTGATAACTAGGAAACACCCGTGGCTTACGGTAGCCGTCGGCCTTTTCATCGTGGGGCTGGTCGCACTCCTGTACGGCTACCGCTGGGCCCTTCTGCCCGATCGAGTCATCGCCGATCAGGTCCGCCGGAGCACCTTAAACGCGAAGGGGCTTGAGGAAGTCCGCTCCAAACTCGAGGAGCGATACCGGGTTCTTGCCTCGGGTCGTGGTCATGGTCCTGAGATTCGGCAAGGAGAGGCAGAACGGGACGAGAACTACGTTCACATCGTTGTGGGGCACTACCGCGTCATATTCCGCACCTCGGTAGAGGCATTCGTGGTCGTCGATGCGTCGGGACGTGTAGTCGACGTAGAGGTGCGACGCACGACCGATTCGCCGTAGCGGACCTAACTGGCTCGTTCAGTGCGCTGCCCTGTCCTGGGGCGGCCCGTGAGCGCTCGACGCGCCGGAGGGAACTTCGCGTGGAATTGGTGTTCGAACTCAACGGCCTCGTCGTGACTGCCCTCGACCAGTGACGCCGGCGGCTCGCCTCTCAATCGCCCTGGCCGTTGCGGTCACGACCGCGGCCGCCCTTCTCCGGACGCGTGAGCGTGGATCTGACCTGCCGATCGCGGTATGGCTGGCTGCGCTGATCGTGGTTGGAGCGCTCGGTGTCTGGCTCGCCACGCGGGGCGGTGCGGACGACGTCCGGCGGGATCGGGTGTGGCCGGAGTGGACAGCTCTGGCGCTCGGGCTGGCTCTCGGATTCGCCAGAATGGACGGCCCGCTCAGTCACCTGCCGGAGCTCTTCAACGTCAACGGCGAGGCGGCGTCCCTCGTCTACATCGTGAGTGTCGCGGTCCTCTTCTTCGCGCTCCGGAAGCTCGTCCTGAGTCATCGCGCCGGCTCGTACAAGGCGGCCGCGCACGGGCTGACCTGCGCCGCCTCCGGCCTTCTGGCGCTGGTCGTCGCCGCCGCGATCTTGTTCGCGGAATAGTGGTCTCGCGCTCCAAATTCCTAGTGGCAATGCGCACCGTCAAGATCCACGAGGCCAAGACCCATCTCTCTCGTCTGCTCGAGCGCGTGGAGAAAGGCGAGGTGATTACGATCGCGCGCGGCAAGCAGCCCGTAGCGCGTCTGGTTCCGATCGAAGACCCACCCCGCCGGCCGGGGCGGCTAAAGGGTCGGATTCGCGTTTCTCGAAACTTCGACGCTCCGCTGCCGCCCGACCTGCTTACCGCGTTCCGCGGAGAGAAGGAGTGAGGCTTCTCCTCGACACTCACGCTTTCGTGTGGTGGCTGCAGGACAGTCCTCGTCTGGGACGCGAGGCCCGAAGCGCGGTCGCCGACTCCAGGTCGCTGATCCACGTCAGCGCCGCCAGCATTTGGGAGCTTGCCATCAAGAGCGCTCTCGGAAGGTGAACGTCGGGCGAGCTGCCATTCCGGCAGAAATCACTGCCAACGGCTTCATCGAGCTCTCCATCAGAGCCGCACACGCCTGGCGGGCCGGCAGCCTCCCTCGCCACCACGACGACCCGTTCGACCGGATGCTCGTCGCGCAGGCGCAACTCGCGGACTTGACCCTCGTCACTCACGATTCGGTCTTCGAGAAGTACGAGGTCCCCGTCCTTTCCGCCTGAAGCGCCGCCCTACCCCGCCACCCGCTGCACGAACCAGAAGAGGCCGACGGCTCCGATGGCGGTCGAGCCGGGGACGACGACGCGGCTTCGGTACCAGGACTTCTGCCGGAAGGGCAGCCCGACGAGCAGGAACGCGGCGGCGATGACGGTGAGCTGGCCGAGCTCGACTCCGGCGTTGAAGGACAGCAGAGCCGGGAGAAACTCCGAACGCGGTAGGCCGAGCTCCGAGAGGACTCCCGCGAAACCCATTCCGTGGAGGAGGCCGAAGGCGAAAACGAGTGCGACGCGCCAGGGACGAAGCTCGGGCGTCACGACGTTCTCCACGGCGACATACACGATCGAGAGCGCGATGAGCGGCTCGACGATGCGCGGGGAGAGCGACACGAGGCCGTAGATCGTCAGAGCGAGCGTGATTGTGTGCGCGACCGTGAACGCCGTCACCTGAAGGAGGATGGGCTTCAACCGGGTGGAAAGGAGAAAGATCCCGAGGACGAACAGGATGTGGTCGGCGCCCTTCGGCAGGATGTGGGTGAAACCGAGCTCGAGGTAGGCACGAATGACCTGCCCCCGCCTCATGGACACGATTTCCGAGGCCAGCGTGAAGGCCTCGCTCTCCGCCGGCCCTTCGATCCACTGCCGGGCGACGCCCGCGCCGCCTCCGGTCCGAATCGCGAGCATGTAGGAGCCGATCGCCCCGGCGTTCTGCCACCTGAAGGTCCTCGCTCCGCCAGGCGTCCGCCCTGAGAACCGGAGCGTGAGCTCGGTTCCGACCGGTGGAACGACAGCCACTCTCGGCGCCGCGGAGCGGCCGTCGAAGGAGATCCGCGCGCCGTTGATCGCATCGGCGACGATGCCCTCGAGCTCGGGGGTGATTCCCTCGATCCTTCCAAACCGCGCGTCGACCTTCGCCGATGCCCCGAACCCGGGCGGCAGGTGCTCGCGGTCGACGATCGCGTCGATCGTGTATGTCCCGTCCTTGCGGAACTCGGCCGACACGCGAATCGTGCCGAGCTCGTGAGCGAATGCGCCCACGGGCAGCCCGGCGAGGAGGAGTGCGAGGAGACGCCGCACGGCCGCCGCGGCGCAGTTAACGCTGATGGACGATCCGGCCGCCGACGACGGTCGCGTCGACCTGGATCTTCTCGATCGCCTCGGGGCGCACGGCCAGCACATCTCCGGAGAGAACTACGAAATCCGCCAGCTTTCCGATCTCGAGGGAGCCCTTTTCATTTTCCTCGAAGGCCGCATACGCCGCGGAGGTCGTGTACGCGCGGAGGGCCTCCTCGGGCCGGATCTTCTGCTCGGGCACCCAGCCGCCCGGCTGCTTGCCGTCGATCGTCGCGCGCGTGACGGCGGCGGCGATCCCCAGGATCGGCGAGAGCGGCGCAACGTCCCAGTCGGAGCCGAAGGCGAGGGTCGCCTTCGCGTCGAGCAGCCACCGGAACGCATAGGTGCCGAGGCTCCGCTCGCCTCCGCCCAGTCGGCGATCGGCCCACCGCCCGTCGTCGACGGCGTGGTACGGCTGCATCGAGGCGATCACACCCTGCTCGGCGAAGCGCGGGATCTCCACGCGGCGCATGTGCTGGGCGTGCTCGATGCGGAAGCGCCGGTCCTTGGGCCCGTTCTTCTTCGCGACTCGCCCGAAGATGTCGAAGAGTTCCGCGATGGCCTTGTCGCCGATGGCGTGCACCTCGACCTGGAGGCCGGCGGCGTCGGCCCCCGCGATCCGCTCTTCGATCGCGGAGAGCGGGATGGCTTCGGCCGCGTAGACGCCGGTATTGCCCGGGTCGTCGGAAAACGCCTCGAACATGATCGCGGTGCCGGCCCCGAGCGCGCCGTCCATGAAGCCCTTCACGCCTCCGACCTTCAGCCACGCGTCCTGCTTCAACGAGGTCTGTGCCTCCTTTGCCGCGGGCCACGCGGAAAGCGAGGGCCGGTAGTTGACCCGCACCGTCAGCGCGCCCGTGTTGCGCAGCTCGTCCCAGGCCGCCAGGTCCATGCCGCTGCCCGGAAGGTCCTGCACCGACGTCACGCCGTTCTTCGCCGCGTGCCTGACGGCAGCGCGCAGCCCCTCGACGATCTCCGCTTTCGTGCGGGACGGGCGCACCTTGAAGACGAGTTCCATGGCGGCGTCCTTCAGGACGCCGGTCGGCTCACCCGAGGCATCCTTGACGATCACGCCGCCCGGCGGGGTCGGCGTCTCCTTCGTCACGCGCGAAAGCTTCAGCGCGAGGCTGTTGCAGACCATCATGTGGCCGTCCTGCCGCGACAGGCACGTCGGCCGGTCGCCGGTCGCCGGGTCGAGCAGGGCCTTCGTCGGCAGCTTCGGCACGGCCCACTGCTCGTGGTCCCAGGCGCCGTCGGTCAGCCACTGCCCGGCCGGACGGGTCTTCGCGAAAGCGGCGAGCGTGCGCGTAAAGTCGGCCTCGTCCTTCGTCTGCCGCAGGTCCAGGGCGAGGAGGTTCAACCCTCCCATCGACATGTGCGTGTGCGCGTCGATGAATCCGGGCACCACCCGTTGCCATTTCCCGTCGAGGACGACGGTCTTTTCGCCCTTCCACGCGGCGATCTCCTTGTCGGAGCCGACAGCGACGATGCGGCCCCCGCGCACGGCCAACGCCTCGGCCTCGGGCTTTCCGGGGTCGCCCGTCCAGATCTTCGCCGACAGCAACACGAGATCCGCCGCCGGCTCGGGGGCTCGGGCGGCGCCGAGAGTCATCGCGATCGCCAGCAACATCGTCATGCCGTCGAGGAGATTCCCACGTTCTTCTCGGCGAGCGAGGCCTGCGCCGCCGCCAGCCGCGCCACGGGGACGCGGAACGGCGAGCACGACACGTAATCGAGGCCCACATGGTTGAAGAACTCGATCGATCGAGGGTCTCCCCCGTGCTCGCCGCAGATCCCGACCTTCAGATTCGGTTTGACCTCGCGGCCCCGCCGGGTGCCGATGGCAACGAGCTCGCCGACGCCGTACTGATCGAGGCTCGAGAAGGGATCCTCGGGAAGAATCCCCTCGGCGATGTAGACCGGCAGAAAAGTTCCCATGTCGTCGCGCGAGTACCCGTAGGTCATCTGCGTCAGGTCGTTGGTGCCGAAGGAGAAGAAATCGCAATTGAGCGCAATGCGGTTGGCCCGCAGGGCGGCCCGCGGCACCTCGATCATCGTGCCGATCTTGTAAGGGACGTCCTGCGCGGTCTCCGCGATGACGGTCTTCGCGGCGGAGTCCACGACGACGCGCAGCCGCTCGAACTCGCCGCGCGCGCCGACGAGCGGGATCATGATCTCCGGGTTCGGGCGCCCGCCCTCCCGCATCACGTCGGCCGCCGCCTCGAAGACGGCGCGAACCTGCATCTGGTAGATCTCGGGGTTCGTGATGCCGAGCCGGCAGCCGCGGTGGCCGAGCATCGGGTTGGCTTCCTTCAGCGCGTGCGTTCTCTCGCGAACGTTCTCCACCGGGATCTTCAGCTCCGCCGCGATTCGCTCCATCGTCTCGTCGTCGTGCGGCAGGAACTCGTGGAGGGGAGGATCGAGAAGACGGATCGTCACGGGTAGGTCGCCCATCTCGCGGAAAATGCCGGCGAAGTCCTCGCGCTGCATCGGCAGAATCTTCTCGAGCGCTTTGCGCCGCTCTACGGCGTTCTCGGCGAGGATCATCTCGCGCACCGCCATGATGCGCCGCTCCTCAAAGAACATATGCTCGGTGCGGCAGAGGCCGATTCCCTCGGCGCCGAACAGGCGCGCGACGCGGGCATCGTGCGGCGTGTCGGCGTTGGCCCGGACCCTGAGCCGCCGTCGCGCGTCCGCCCACTCGAGCACGCGCGTGAAGGCGCGGGTCACCGCCGAATCTTCGGGCTTCATCGTTCCCTCGATGAGCACCTGGAGGACCTCTGAAGGCTGCGTCGGGATCTTTCCGAGGATGGCCTCACCGGCCGTGCCGTCGATCGAGATCCAGTCGCCCTCGGAGACCTTCAGCCCCTTCGCGCGCACGTCCCCTCGCGCGTGGTCCACGGTGATCTCGCCTGCGCCGACGATGCAGGTCTTGCCCATGCCGCGCGCGACGACGGCAGCGTGACTTGTCATTCCCCCCCGAGTCGTCAGGACGCCGTCCGCCGCGTGCATGCCGGCGATGTCCTCGGGCGACGTCTCCTCGCGCACGAGAACGACGGGATCGCCCTTGGCGGCCATCGCGACGGCGTGGGGCGCCGTCAGGGCGATCCGTCCGCACGCCGCGCCCGGACCGGCCGGCAGTCCCTTGCCGAGCAGCCGGCCGCCCTTGATCGCCGCGGTCTTCTCCTTCTCGAGAAAGACCGGGGCGAGAAGCTGCACGAGCTGTTCGGGCTCCACGCGGGCCACGGCCTCGTCGGCGTCGATGAGCCCCTCGTCCACCATGTCGGTGGCGATCCGGACGGCGGCGAACCCGGTCCGCTTGCCGTTGCGCGTCTGGAGGAGGTAGAGCCGGTCCTCCTCGATCGTGAACTCCAGGTCCTGCATGTCGCGGAACCGCTTCTCGAGCCGGTCGCGGATCTGGAGGAGCTCCGCGTACGCTTTGGGCATCGTCTCCTGGAGCGACGTCCCCGAGCCGTCGGCATTCAAGGAGCGGGGCGTCCGGATTCCCGCCACGACGTCCTCGCCCTGGGCGTTGGGGAGGAATTCGCCGTAGAACGTCTTCTCGCCGGAGGCGGGGTCGCGCGTGAACGCCACCCCCGTGGCCGAGGTCTCGCCGCGGTTGCCGAAGACCATCGCCTGCACGCTGACGGCCGTGCCCCAGTCGTCCGGGATGTGGTGGAGCTTGCGGTAGGTCTTGGCGCGCTCATTGTCCCAGGACCGGAACACCGCGGAGATCGCGCCCCAGAGCTGCTCGCGCGGATCGTCCGGGAAGTCGTGCCCGGTGCGCTGGCGAACGATCGCCTCGCCGCGCCGCACGGTCTCGGCCAGATCCGCGGCTGTCAATTCCATGTCGGCCTGGACGCCGCGCGCCCCCTTGACCTCCTTCATCGCCTTCTCGAACTCGTGCCGCGGCACGCGCAGGACGACGTCGCCGTACATCTCGAGGAAGCGCCGGCGGCAATCGTTGGCGAACCGGTCCCCGGAGAGCGCCGCCAGGCCCTGGACGCTTCGCCGCGTCAGACCCAGGTTCAGGATCGTGTCCATCATCCCCGGCATCGAGGAGCGCGCGCCCGAGCGGACCGAGACGAGCAGCGGGTTCTGCGGGTCGCCGAACCGCTTGTCGGTGTCGTGCTCGAGGCGCAGGAGCGCCGACTCCACCTCGCCGCGGATGCCGTCGAGGGAGGCACCCCGCGAGAAGTCGGCGCAGACCGACGTCTCGATGGTGAACCCGGGCGGGACCGGGATGCCGAGCGCCGTCATCTCGGCGAGGCCCGCTCCCTTGCCGCCCAGGGTCTCCTTCCCCAGGCCGGCCCCCTCGGCCACGCCATTGCCGAACGAAAAGACGCGTTTCATTTTTCCACTTTCATTTTTCCACAACGATTTCGGAAAAGTCCGCCAGCCGGCCGAATTCTTGCTGAATCGAGGCCAACAACGCCAGCCGGTTTCTTCGCAGGTCCTCGTCCGGGCTGTTCACCAGCACGTCGACGAAGAAGCGATCGAGCGAGGGGGCGATCGAGGCGATCGTCTCCATCGCCTCACGGTAGTGCTTCTGCGTCGCGAAGGCGTCGATCGCGTGCTTGGCCTGCAGGAAGTCGGATGCGAGCGCCTTCTCGGCCTCCTCGCGGTAGAGCTCGGGCCGGGGCGCGCCCGGGGAGGCGTCGCCGACGATATTGCGGATCCGCTTGAAGGCCAGGATGAGCGACCGGAAGTCCATGTGCCGCCGCGCCTCCGACAGGCCGCGGGCACGGTCCGCGGCATCGGCGAAGTCCCACACCCCCACGTTGAGAACCGCTGAGATCTCGTCGTAGCTGGCGCCGCGGCGCTCGAGGAGGTTGCGCAGGCGCTCGGCGAAGAAACGCTCCAGCTCCGCCATGACCTCGCCGGGCGCCGGCCCGGGGAGATTGTCCGGATAGAGGGAGAGCGCCTTGCGCACGGCAGGACGCCAGTCCGCGCCCCAGTTCCGCGCCACGGCGATCGCCACGAAGCCGAGGGCCGCGCGGCGCAGGCCGTACGGGTCCTTAGAGCCTGTGGGCACGAGGCCGATGCGGAACAGGCCGGCGAGCGAGTCGAGACGGTCGGCCATCGAGAGAATCGCCCCCGTCGCCTCGCGGGGCGAATCGTCCGAGCCCGACGACGGTTTGTACTGGTCGTACACGGCTTTCCACACGGCGTCGGGGTAACGCTCCCGCCGCGCGTAGATGCCGCCCATGACGCCCTGGAGGTCCGTGAACTCCTTGACGACCAGGGTCGTCAGATCGGCTTTCGAGAGGAGGGCCGCGGTACGCACCGACTCCACCAGGTCCGCTCGCCCGACCAGGCAGGCGATCTCCTCGGCGAGATCCTGGACGCGGGCGGTTTTCTGACGGTAGTCGCCGAGCTTGTCCTGGAACGTCAGGCGGGAGAGATCGGGCACCCGGGACTCCAAAGGCTTACGAACGTCCTCCTCGAAGAAGAAGCGCGCGTCCGCCAGCCGTGCGTTCAGGACCCACTCGCTGCCCTTGGCAATGAAGCCCTTGCGATCCTCGGCGTTGTCCATCACTGCGATGAAATGCGGGAGCAGCCCGGAGGGTCCGCGCACGGGCAGGTACTTCTGGTGCGTGCGCATGGCGGTGACGGTGATCTCCTCGGGCAGCTCCAGGAACTCGGGCGCGAAGGAGCCGCGCACGAGCCCGGGCCACTCCACCAGATCCGCGAGCGTGTTGGCGAGATCCGCGTGGGCCTCGATCTGGCCCCCCATCTCGGCCGCCATCTTTCGGGCCGCTTCCAGGATGACCACCCGGCGCGCCTCGCCGTCGGGCTCGACGAAGTGCTGGCGCAGCTTCGCCACGTAGTCGTCGGGGCCGTTCACGGAAAGGTCTCCCTCGGAGAGGACACGATGGCCGACCGTGCGGTCCGCGGCTGCGACGCCGTAGAGCTCCAGGGGCACGACGCGGCCGCCGAGAAGCGCCACGACGCCGCGGACCGGGCGCACGAAGGAACGCTCTCCGGACCCCCAGCGCATCGTCTTCGGGAAGGTGAGCCCGGCGACGATGCCCGGGATGACCTCGGCAAGGACCTCCACGGCCGGACGCCCCGGAACCGTCTTTCGCGCGGCGACGGCCTTTCCGCGCGGGGCGTCGACGACGACGAGCGACGCCACGTCGACCTTCTGCGCTTTCGCGAATCCCTCGGCGGCTTTCGTGGGTTTCCCGTCCGCGTCGAACGCGCTGGCGGCGGGTGGCCCGATCACCTCGGCGAAACAATCCTCCTGCCGCTCGGGCAGGCCCCTCAGGACCACCGCGAGGCGGCGGGGCGTCGCGTAGGACTCGACCGAGACGGGAATCAGCCCTTCCTGCGCGAGCGCGTCCCCCAGACCGCTGGAAAGCGCGATCCGCGCCGGCATCAGCGCCGGCGCCGGTATCTCCTCCGTCCGGATCTCTAAGAGAAAGTCCAGTGCGCTCACTCGGAGATGTGGGGCCGCCCGGCTTTCACCCGGACTGTTCCTGTCGGACGGCCGGAAGACGATGCGCTTCTCAAACGGCGGCCGGCTCCGGCTCCGAGAGCGGGAGCCGCTGCTGCCCTGCCTTTCCCGAAACATAGGCCCGCGCGCACGCGCAGGCGAGATCGCGAATCCGGCGGACGATGCCGACGCGGTCAGTCGCGGACACGGCCCCGCGCGCGTCGAGAATGTTGAACTGGTGCGAGCATACGAGCGTCGCCTCGTAGGCGGGGATCACGAGGCCCGCCTCCAGGCAGCGCCGGGCCTCCCGCTCGTGGCGGTCGAGCATCAGCGCCGCGAGCTCCGCGTCGGCGACCTCGAAGTCGTACTTCGACATCTCGACCTCGTCCTGCCGGCGGACCTGGCCGTACGAGAGCGTGTCGTTCCACATCACGTCGTAGACCGAGTCGAGCTTGGAGAGGAACATCGCGATGCGCTCGAGGCCGTACGTGACCTCGGCCGTCACGGGCGAAAGATCGATCCCGCCGGCCTGCTGGAAATAGGTGAACTGGGTGATCTCCATGCCGTCCATCACGACCTGCCACCCTACCCCCCAGGCGCCGAGGGTGGGCGACTCCCAGTTGTCTTCCTCGAAGCGCACGTCGTGCTCCGCGAGCACGACGCCGAGCCGCTCGAGACTGCGCAGGTACATGGCCTGGACGTCCTCGGGTGACGGCTTCAGCACGACCTGGAATTGCAGGTGCTTGCCGAGACGGAAAGGGTTCTCGCCGTACCGGCCGTCCGCCGGGCGGCGGGAGGGCTGAACGTAGGCGCAGCGCCAGGGCTCGGGCCCGAGGACCCGCAGAAAGGTCGCGGGGTGCATCGTCCCGGCGCCCATCGGGAGGTCGTAGGGCTGCTCGATCAGGCAACCCTCCCCCTCCCAGAACGCGGTCAGCTCCGCGATCAGACGTTGCAGGGTGAACACGGAGAGCAGTTTATCAAGTCGAGAGTCGGGCAGGAGCTTGTCATCCTGAGCGAAGTTCGCGCCTCAGGATGACCGCGGTTGGCCGTCGGCGCCCGCGGTCACCTCTGCCAGAACCCTCTGCGACTTGAGCTCGTGTCCGAGGAAATGTCGGCGGGCCAGCCTCGCGACGGCGGCGATCTCGGCGATGCCCTTCGGTCGGGCGGCCGGATCGAGGGGCCCCGAGAGAAACAGCTCCAGCGTCTCGTGCGCTTCGGAGGTCAGCCGCAGCGTCTCGCCGCTCCGGCACTCGGGTCCGACGAAGCCGGGCCGCCGCTCGTCGAAGAGGACCGGGCCCCGGGGCTCGAGCGCTCGGCCGCAGCCGGCGCACTCGCGGGGAGACGGGAAGAGGCCGGAGAGCTTCAGGATCCAGACGTCGAAGTAGGCCGCGGCGAGGGCCGCGGGTGCTTCGCGGAAAAGCGCGTCCATGGCGTGGCGCGCCAGCCGGTAGAAGGACTCGGCCGGGTCCGACTCGGAGACGAACGTCTCCAGGCTTTCCGCGAAGGCCGAGAGCAGCAGGCCCCGGTCGAGGTCTTTGGAGAGCGCGAAGGACGGCCGGATCGGGTCGACCGCATTCAGGTTGACGAGCTCGCGCCCCTCCTTCTCGAAGTACACGACGCGGGCCTCGGTCATGGGCTCCAGCGCTCCCGAGAACACGCTCCGCGTCCGTCGCGCGCCGCGGGCGACGCCGCGCTTCTTGCCCGAATCGCGCGTGAGAAAGGAGACGATGCGATCCGTCTCGCGCAGCGCGTGGGTGCCGAGGATGAAGGACTCGGAGGAGTGGAGGTGCACGCCGCGATTATGATGAGCCGACCGGATCGGAACCGTTCCTAATTAAATTAGTTAAACACTAAAAACAGCCTAATAAACTTATGCTAACACCTGGCCACAACCGCCTAAACCGAGGGGTCCTGACCCTCGGCTGGGTGTCATTTCTCACCGACGTGGCCTCCGACATGATCTTCCCGCTGCTGCCGGGCTTCCTGACCCGCACGCTGAAGGCGGGCCCGGCGGCCCTCGGCGTCATCGAGGGAGTCGCCGAGGCGACGGCCTCTTTCATGAAGATGCTGTCGGGATGGTGGTCGGACCGAACGGGGCGCCGCAAGCCTCTGGTGGTCGCCGGCTATTCGATCGCCGCCGTCGCGCGCCCGCTGGTTGGACTGGCCATGAGCTGGGGGCAGGTGCTCGCGATCCGGTTCACCGACCGCGTGGGCAAGGGGATTCGCACGTCTCCCCGCGACGCGCTGCTCGCCGACCTGGTGCCGGCCGAGAGCCGCGGGCGCGCCTTCGGCCTCCAGCGCGCGATGGACAACGCCGGCGCCGTGGCCGGGCCGCTGCTGGCGGCGTTCCTGCTGAGGTTCGCATTCGAAGACGAGCGTTCAGTCTTCCTGCTCGCAGCCATCCCGGGTGTGCTCTCCGTCGTCCTGCTGGTGTTCGCGGTCAAAGAAGCGCCGCGCTCGCGCAGAGTCGAGAGGGAATCGGCAGCGCCCATCGGCCAGCTGCCCAAACGCTTCTGGCTCGCCATCGCCGTCTTCGTCCTCTTCACCCTCGCGAGCTCGACGGACGCCTTCCTGCTTCTCCGGGCAAGCGATGCGGGAATTCCCCTCTGGCAGCTTCCGCTTCTCTGGGCGGTCTTCCACGCGGTCAAGGCGGCCGCGGGTGTGCCCGGAGGAGCGCTGGCCGACCGCATCGGCCGGATCCCGACGATCGCCGCGGGCTGGAGCGTCTACGCCGTCTCCTATGTGGGCTTCGCCTACGTCTCGGGCCCGACGCAGCTCTGGGGGCTCTTCGGTTTCTACGCTCTCTTCTACGCGTTGACGGAGGGGGCCGAGCGGGCGCTCGTCGCCGACCTCGTGCCGGCGCAGCTGCGCGGCCGTGCCTTCGGCGCGTTCCACGCGAGCGTGGGGCTCGCGGCGCTGCCGGCCTCGATCCTCTTCGGGGTGTGGTGGAAGCTCTTCGGTGCCCGCGTGGCTTTTCTGATCGGGGCCGCGATCGCGGTGATCGCCACGGCGGCGCTGCTCGTTTTTCGGATGCGCACGGGCGACCCCGCGCTCCTGCGGGCGCCGGAGCTCCCGAGCGGCCGGACCTGATAGCATTCTGCCGTCATGGGTCCGGTCTGGCGGCTGATCAAAGGGCAGAAGGACATGTGCCACCGCTGTGGCCGGGAGATCGTGGACTTTCCGGCCGTGGGGCGCGTGGTCGACTTCCGGTTCGAGGCCGAAGAGAAGTACTGCTGGGAGTGCTACCGCTACCTGACGCCCTTCCTCGACGACATCGCGCCGGAATCCCAGGACCCCTTCCAGCCGGTGACCAAGCCCGCGATCCCGTGACGGATATCCTCTCCACCTTTCGCGGCTCGGAGCTGGCTCCACTCGCCGAGAAGGTCGCCGCCGGACAGCGGCTCTCC
The DNA here is from genome assembly GCA_046716885.1 of Thermoanaerobaculia bacterium. Classification (GTDB taxonomy): domain Bacteria; phylum Acidobacteriota; class Thermoanaerobaculia; order UBA5066; family Gp7-AA6; genus DAHUXD01. The sequence continues at coordinate 43,335 of JBKJWL010000094.1, forward strand.
TTCGACGAGGGCGTGCGCCTCTTTCGGACGCGGGATTTCCTGGGCCTGGGGCGCCTCGCCAACCACGCTCGTGAAGAGCGGCACGGCAACTTCGCCTTCTACAACGTAAACCGGTACTTGAACCCGACCAACCTGTGCTGGGTCGACTGTGCGCTCTGCGCGTGGGCGAAGAAGGTCAACGAGCCCGGCGGTTACGAGATGGCGATAGAGGAATGCGTCGCCGAGGCCGGCAAGGGCTACAGCGAGGCGGTCACCGAGCTGCACATCGTGGGCGGCCTCCATCCGACCTGGCCGTTCACGTACTACACGGGCTTGCTCGCGGCTCTGAAGCAGCGCTTTCCCGGGGTGCACCTGAAGGCCTGGACCATGGTTGAGCTCGACTGGATCGCGCAGGTCGGGAAGATGCCGCTCGACCAGGCGATCCGCGAGCTTCACGCCGCCGGGATGGACTCGTGTCCCGGCGGCGGCGCCGAGATCTTCGCCCGGCGCGTGCGCGACATCATCTGCGCCAACAAGATCTCGGGCGAGCGCTGGCTCGAGGTGGCGCGGGAGTGCCACCGGCAGGGAGTGAAGACCAACGCCACGATGCTCTACGGCCACGTCGAGACCGTCGAGGAACGCGTCGATCACCTGCTGCGGCTGCGGGAGCTTCAGGACGAGACCGGGGGCATTCCCGGGTTGATCCCGCTGGCTTTTCACCCGGAGAACACGCCGCTCGCTCACTTGCCGGCCTCGACCGGCCAGCTCGATCTGCGGGTCATCGCGGTCTCCCGCCTCCTGCTCGACAACGTCCCGCACATCAAGGCGTACTGGATCCAGATCGGGACCAAGCTCGCCCAGGTCGCCCTCTTCTTCGGCGCCGACGATCTCGTCGGCACGGTCGTCGACGAGACGATCACGCACGCGGCGGGCGCCACGACCGCCTCGGGCCTGACGCGCACCGACTTCGAGCGGATCATCCGGGAATCCGGGCGCGAGCCGTTCGAGCGCGACTCCGAGTACCGGCGAGTCGTACGGCAGGGGCCGCACGCCGAGCCCGTGCCGGCGCTCGCGTGAGCCGCGGGGCGGCCGCCGCGCTTCTGGGCGCGGCCCTCACGGCGACGGCCTGCCTCCACCGGAGCTACGCGACGGCTCCCCGCGTGGCGGTCGTCGACGGCGACCCGGTCGTGCAGATGGCCGCGCCTGGCAAGTTTCCGTCGCTCGAGAACCCGCGCTCGGTCCCATTTCGGCAGCACGGCGATCCGCCTTTTCGCAAAGAAAAAGTGGTCGGGCTGGCCCTGGGGCCGGCCCCGCAGATGTACCCGATAGGGTTGCTCGACACTTACGAGGTCGTCAACGACGAGGCGGGCGGAGTGCCCTTCGTCGTGGCCCGTTGCGCCCTGTCGGACCTGACGGCGGTCTACGACCGACGGGTGGCCGGACGCGTCCTGACCTTCGAGAACTCCGGCGCCCTCTGGCGCGACACGCTCGTCCTGAAGGACCGCGAGACGGGAACGTGGTGGACGCCGGCATCCGGTCGGGCGCTCTTCGGACCGCTCGCGGGGGAACGCCTCACGGGAATCCCGGGTGCCGTGACGACGGCCGAAGCCTGGGAAGAGCTCCATCCGAAAACGGTTTGCCCCGAGACGGGCGACCTGACCGCCGTGCCCCTGCGCCTGAGGGCGTACGCGGCATCCTCGTGGCAGGGGATTTCCGGCGTGAAGGCGACAGATCTGCGCTACAAGCCGAAAGACACGGTCTTCTTCATCGCCGGCGAGGGTGAGGTTCTGGCCTTCCCCGCCGCCGAGATCCGCGAGAGGAGAACGCTCGAGACGACGCTCGGCGGCTCAGTCGTCACGGTGGAATGGGACGCCGCCCTGCGGGCTCCCCGTGGCTACCGCCAGGTCGTCGCGGCTCGACACGAGATTCCCGTTCTGCCGATGTACTGGTTTGCGGTTCTGCGCCACTTCCCGAAGGGAGTCCGCTCCGCGTTCGTTCCGGCGGGGAACGCGTCCGGTCGACCCGGACGCTCCTCGGACCCTACTCGCCCTGGGCCGCCGTCGTGACCTGTTCGTCCGTCCCGACCGAGAACTTTCTGTAGTCGGTATACCGGGACGAGAGCTCGACGCGGGCGCCGAACACCAGCAGGATCTTCGCCGAGCCGGCGAAGCTGGCCTCGGAGGGCAGCCAGATCTCGCCGTTGACCTTGCGCCGTTGAAAATAGAGGCTGGAGCCCCTCTGCAGGCGGGCGACCCTGGCGGGACCCACGCCCATGTTGTCGACGAGCCGCGTCTCGATGCGCACGAGCTCCCGGTCGGCTTCGTCGATCCAGGCGCGGCCCTGGATCTTCTGAATGACCTTCCCCCCTTCGGTGACCGGCCGATATCCGGGCGTCGGCGTGAAGTCCACGATCACCGTCGGGCGGCCGTCGATCGTCTCGCGTCCGACAACCACGATCTCGTCCATCAGAAAGACCTCGTCGACGACGCGCTGCTCCTCGCGACGCCGCTCTTCTTCCCGGGCCAGCCGCTTCTGGCGGGCGGCCGCGTCTTCCGAGGACCGCCGCCTCTCCCGTTTCTCGGTCCGTTCCTCCTGCTTGCGATCCTGCTCGGCCAGCTCCGCCTCGGAGAGTCTCTTCCCGTCGCGGGCGACCAGGCGCCGGTAGAGCTTCCCCGGCACGTAGGAAGGATAGACCTCGTAGGTTTCGCGCTTCGACTTCTTGACGCCGCCCCGGGAGTCGAGCCGTCTCTCGGTGAACTCTTCGGTGAACGTGTATTGGTCGAGCAGACTCTCGTCGCTGCGGATGTTTTTCCTAACGTCATCGAGGAATTCGCGGGGGTCCGGGAGCGGGCGCGCGGGTTCGTCCTGACCGAGAACTGACCCCGAAAAACACAGCGCTGCGACAACCGCACGCAGGCGTAGCCCCACCATGCTCCCTCCAACGCGGCGCCCTCGCGCCCGAATTCCCGACGGGATGCGAGACCCCGGCCACGCCTGCATATAATCGCCGCAGTGGCCGCCATCGCACCGCGAGAAGAAGCCCGGACGCTTCCGGCCCCCGGCTTCGTGCGTTCCTCGATCGGTCGCAAGGTCATCATGGCCGTCACCGGCGCCATCCTCTTCGGGTTCGTCGTCGGCCACCTGATCGGCAACCTTCAGCTCTTCCTCGGCCCCGAGGCCATGAACGACTACGGGGTTTTCCTCCGCGAGGTGTTCCACGGCGTGGGCCTCTGGACCGCCCGGGCGGGCCTCCTCGCCGCAACCATCCTCCACATCTGGGCCGCCACCTCGCTGACCCTGGAGAACCGGGCTGCCCGGCCGGTCGGCTACCGAGAGCAGAAGTGGCGGGAATCCACCTATGCCTCCCGCACCATGCGGTGGAGCGGCGTGATCGTTCTGGTCTTCATCGTATACCACCTGATGCACTTCACGTTCGGCAACGCGCACCCGAGCTTCATCGAGGGCGACGTCTACCACAACGTCGTCGCGGGGTTTCGGAGCCTTCCGGTGTCGCTGTTCTACATCGTCGCCATGATCGTTCTGGGACTTCACTTGCGGCATGGGATCTGGAGCATGTTCCAGACTCTCGGAGTCTCGCACCCGCGCTACCTGCGCATGGCCCACGTCGGAGCCTGGATCGTCGCCGCCCTGATCGTGCTCGGCAACATCTCCTTCCCCCTGGCCGTGCTCGCCGGAATCGTGAAATAGCCGGAGGCCGCGTGAACCTCGACGCCAGAATCCCCTCCGGCCCGATCGAGAAGAAGTGGGAGAAGCACCGCTTCGAGATGAAGCTCGTCAACCCCGCGAACAAGCGCCGCTACTCGATCATCATGATTGGATCGGGGCTGGCCGGGGGCGGCGGGGCGGCGACGATGGCCGAGCTCGGATACAACGTCAAGTGTTTCTGCTACCAGGACAGCCCCCGGCGCGCGCACTCGATCGCCGCCCAGGGCGGCATCAACGCGGCCAAGAATTACCGCAACGACGGGGACAGCGTCCAGCGGCTGTTCTACGACACGGTGAAGGGAGGAGACTTTCGGGCGCGGGAGGCCAACGTCTACCGCCTGGCCGAAGTCTCGGGGAACATCATCGACCAGTGCGTCGCGCAGGGCGTGCCCTTCGCCCGCGAGTACGGGGGGCTGCTCGATAATCGGTCCTTCGGCGGCGCGCAGGTCTCACGCACGTTCTACGCGCGCGGTCAGACGGGCCAGCAGCTGCTCCTCGGCGCCTACCAGGCGCTCGAGCGGCAGATCGGCCTCGGCCAGGTCGCGATGTTCTCGCGCCACGAGATGCAGGAGCTGATCGTGGTGGACGGGCGCGCCCGCGGGGTCGTCGTCCGGGACATGGTGACCGGGGAGCTCGAGACGCATCTTGCGGACGCGGTGTGCCTGGCGACGGGCGGCTACGGCAACGTCTTTTACCTCGCCACTTACGCGAAGGGCTGCAACACGACGGCGATCTGGCGTGCCTACAAGAAGGGCGCGGCGTTCGCGAACCCCTGTTTCACCCAGATTCATCCGACCTGCATCCCCGTGACGGGCGACTACCAGTCCAAGCTCACACTCATGAGCGAGTCGCTCCGAAACGACGGCCGCATCTGGGTGCCGAAAGCGCCGGGAGAGAAGCGCTCTCCCAATCAAATCCCGGAGAGCGAGCGCGACTACTACCTCGAGCGGATGTATCCGAGCTACGGCAACCTCGCGCCCCGGGACATCGCGTCGCGCGCCGCCAAGCGCGTGTGCGACGAGGGGCGCGGAGTGGGCTCGACCGGGCGCGGCGTCTACCTCGATTTCCAGGACGCCATCGCGCGCCTCGGAAAGCCCAAGATCGAGGAAAAGTACGGCAACCTCTTCGAAATGTATGAACGCATCACGGACGAGAACCCCTACGCCGTGCCGATGCGCATCTACCCGGCCTCGCACTACACGATGGGCGGCCTCTGGGTAGACTACGACCTCATGAGTACGATCCCGGGCCTCTTCGTGCTCGGAGAGGCGAATTTCTCCGACCACGGGGCCAACCGCCTGGGCGCCTCGGCGCTGATGCAGGGCCTGGCCGACGGCTACTTCGTCATCCCCTACACGATCGGCAATTACCTCGCCCGCGAGAAGTTCAGCCCGATCAAAGAGGACCATCCGGAGGTCGTCGCCGCGCGGGAGGCTGTGGTCTCCCGCACGAAGCGCCTGCTGGCGATCCGGGGCCAACGCTCCGCGACCTCGTTTCACCGCGAGCTCGGCAAGGTCCTATGGGATCACTGCGGCATGGAGCGCGATCGAAAAGGCCTCGAGCATGCGCTCGGCCGGCTTCCGAGCCTGCGGGAGGAGTTCTGGAAGAACGCCACGGTCCCCGGCTCGGGCCAGGAGCTGAACCAGTCGCTCGAGGTCGCCGGCCGCGTCGCCGACTTCCTGGAGCTCGGAGAGCTCATGTGCCTCGACGCGCTCGAGCGCGACGAGTCCTGCGGCTGCCACTTCCGGACCGAGCACCAGATGGCCGACGGCGAAGCCAAACGCGACGATCAGAAGTTCTCCCACGTCGCCGCGTGGGAGTACACGGGCGACGGCCGCAAGCCCAACCGGCACGTCGAGCCGCTGATCTACGAGAACGTGGAGCTCGCCGTGCGGAGCTACAAGTGAAGGTCACGCTCAAGGTCTGGCGCCAGAAAAACGCGGCCGCTAAAGGCGGCTTCGTCACCTACGAGGCGTCCGAGGTCAATCCCGAGATGTCGTTTCTCGAAATGCTCGACGTTCTGAACGAAAGCCTGACGCTCAAGGGCGAGGATCCCATCGCCTTCGACCACGACTGCCGCGAGGGCATCTGCGGAACCTGCGGAGTCGTCGTCAACGGCCGGCCGCACGGCCCGCGCGAGCGGACGACCGCGTGCCAGCTGCACATGCGCAGCTTCTCGGACGGCGACGTCCTCACGATCGAACCCTGGCGCGCCGACGCTTTTCCCGTGGTCCGGGACCTCGTCGTCGACCGCACGGCGTTCGACCGGATCATGGCCGCCGGAGGCTTCGTCTCCGCGACGATCGGGGGCGCGCCGGACGGCAACACGATCCCGGTTCCGAAGGAGGACTCCGACCTCGCCATGGACGCCGCCGCCTGCATCGGCTGCGGGGCGTGCGTGGCCGCTTGTCCGAACGCATCCGCGATGCTGTTCACGGCGGCCAAGATCTCCCACCTCGGCCTCCTGCCCCAGGGTCAGCCCGAGCGCTCCACGCGCGTCCGCAACATGGTCGCGCAGATGGATGCCGAGGGCTTCGGCACTTGCACGAACCACGGCGAATGCGAGGCGGCCTGCCCAAAGGCGATCCGCGTCGAGTTCATCGCCCGGATGAACGCGGACTACATGAAGGCGAAATGGACCGCGGGACGCCGCAAGGACGGGCTCGGAGACGGCGGCGGCGGATAGGCACTCCCGCTCCGCTCCTGACCGCCGATCGCAGGCTCTCGTCTCACCCCGGTCATCGAGCCAGGAGTCGAGGACTTGCGTCGCCCAGGGTGGCGGGCGCCGTCCTGGTATGGTAGTATGGCAATGGTATGGTAAAGATGACGTTCTCTCTGGACGAAGCCACGGCCGACCGGTTGCGAACCTCCGCGGACCGGCTCGCCCGGCCGCAGAGCGCCGTCGTTCGGGAAGCCATCCGCGAGTACGCGGAGCGGCTCGGCAATCTCGGCGAGGCAGAACGCCGGCGCCTGCTCGACAAGTTCGACGACGTCGTGTCGCGGATTCCGAAACGCCCGGCCGCCGAGGTGGACGCCGAGATCCGAGCCATCCGGGCGGCGCGGCGACGCGGCGCGCGGCGCAGCGCCGGGCGGTGATCCACCTCGACACTTCGGTCCTGGTCGACGCCCTCACCGGGCCGCTGAGGTCCGCTCCCGCGCTCCGCGCGGTGATCGCCAAAGGCGAGCGCGTGGAGCTCTCGAGTCTCGTGCTCTACGAATGGCTGCGCGGCCCCCGCCGGCCGGAAGAGGTCGCGGCACAGGAGGCGCTCTTTCCGCGGGAGGCGGCCGCGCCGTTCGGCACCTCCGAGGCGCGCGTCGCGTCGGAGCTCTACGGGTCGGTCTCGAGGCCCCGCGGCCGGGAGATCGACCTCGCGATCGCGGCCTGCGCGATCGTCCGAGGCGCCCGGCTCTGGACCTTGAACGCCGGCGACTTTCGCGACGTTCCGCGCCTCGGGCTTCACACGTAAGTCGCGGCGGATCGGGTAGCATGCGGACGGCATGAGCGGCCCGAAGAGCACCCGCACCGAGTCGGACACGATGGGCAAGATCGAGGTGCCCGCGGACCGCTACTGGGGGGCGCAAACCGAGCGGTCGCTCGAGCACTTCAAGATCGGCGGCGAGCGGTTCCCACGCGAGCTGATCCGGGCCTTCGGCCTGTTGAAGAAGGCCGCCGCGATCGTCAACCGCGACCGGGGAAAACTGCCGTCGGAGAAGGCCCGGGCGATCCTGCAGGCCGCCGACGAGGTGATCGAGGGAAAGCTCGACGACCACTTCCCGCTGGTCGTCTGGCAGACGGGCAGCGGAACGCAGACCAACATGAACGCCAACGAGGTCATCGCCAACCGTGCCATTGAGCTCCTCGGCGGCGAGATGGGCTCGAAGAACCCGATCCACGCGAACGACGACGTCAACCGGAGCCAGTCGTCCAACGACACGTTTCCGACCGCCATGAACATCGCGACGGTCGAGCAAATCCACCACCGCCTCATCCCGGCGGTCAGGCGGCTCCGCGACACCCTCGACGGGAAAGCCCGCGCATTCTCCGAGATCGTGAAGATCGGGCGCACGCACCTCCAGGACGCGGTCCCGATGACGCTCGGCCAGGAGATCTCGGCCTGGGTCGCCCAGCTCGACTACGGCGTCCGGCACATCGAGGACGCGCTGCCGCACCTCGAGGAGCTGGCTATCGGCGGCACCGCGGTCGGCACGGGGCTGAACGCGCCCGCCGACTTCGGGCCTCGGGTCGCCAAAGAGATCGCGTCCCTGACGGGACTCCCCTTCGTCACGGCGCCCAACAAGTTCGAGGCTCTGGCGGCCCACGACGCGCTGCTCAATGCGCACGGCGCCATCCGCACGCTCGCCGCGGCGCTCATGAAGATCGCCAACGACGTGCGCTGGCTGGCCTCGGGTCCCCGCTCGGGCCTGGCCGAGATCCGCATCCCCGAGAACGAGCCCGGCTCCTCCATCATGCCGGGCAAGGTCAACCCGACCCAGGCCGAGGCGATGACGATGGTCTGCGCCCAGGTCTTCGGCAACGACGTCGCCGTCACCGTGGGAGGCGCGTCAGGCAATTTTCAGCTCAATGTCTACAAGCCGCTCATCATCTCGAACGTCCTGCGGTCGATCCGACTCCTCGCCGACGCGTGCGACTCCTTCGAAGAGTTTTGCGCGCGGGGCATCGAGCCCGACCACGCCAGGATCCGCGAAAACGTCGATCGCTCCCTGATGCTCGTCACGGCGCTGGCGCCTCGCATCGGCTACGACAAGGCGGCCGAGATCGCCAAGAAGGCGCACAAGGACGGCACGACCCTGAAGGAAGCGGCGCTCACCCTCGGCCACCTGACGGCCGAGGAGTTCGACCGGGACGTCAAGCCCGAGAACATGGTCGGGCCCGGAGAGTGACCGGGGAGCCGGACACCGACCCGACCGCCAAAGGCAAACCCCCGGCATGAGGGAACGCCGGGCGAAGCACGGCGTCGACACAAACCGCCAACAGCAGACCCGGCAGCAGGCAACGCCGTGCGGAGCACGTCGTTCATCCCGAGCTTCTCAGGGCCTCCTACGGTTTCGCGAACCTCCGGTTCGCCTCGACCGCCGCCTCCTGGAGGACCCTGACATCCGCATCCGTCAGGTCGATCGCGACGGCACCGCCGGAAAGCGACAACCTGCCCGGCAGACCCACGGGCGACTGCGGGTACAGGCACCCATACATCACCAGCGCGGCTAGATAGGCGGCCCGACGCGGTAAAAAAAAGATCCGGCAAATCGAGCGTCGGCTCGAAGTGCCGGATTCCTCCTGAAATCCGAAGCCCGACCCTCAAAGGGCCGGCCGGCTCACTGAACGATGGTCTTCTTCTGAGTCGTGGTCGTGGTCGTGATCCGCTTCACGACGAGCGGCCCGCTCGTCGTCGTGCTGGTCGTCTCCACGACGTAGGTCTTTCCGACCGCCAGGTCCGAGGGGAGCTGCGAGCTCGCGTCCACCGTGTACACGACGGTCGTCTTGTCGGGCATCAGGAACGTCACCGAACGGCCCGGCTCGTAGGCCGAGACAGTTCCGGTCATTCCCGCTGCAACGCCGGTGCTCTGGGTGGTCGACTTAGTCATCATCTTGTCGCCGCTGGGGCTCTGGCTGTGAGTCTGGGTTTCCGTTTTCATGGTGCCGTCGGAGGCCACCGAGCGGGTCGTGATCCGGGTCACGGTCACGGGCCCTGACGCCGACGGCTGGGTGCTCATCGTGACGACGCGGCCGACCTGAATGTCCGCCGGAACGACGACGCTCGAGGACAGCAGATAAGTCACTTCGCGGCTGTCCGGTCCGACCACGACGATCGTCTTGCCGGGCTCGTAGCGAACGACTTTTCCTTCGACGGTGGTGGACTTCGTGGTCTTGGTCATGCCGTCGTCGGTGACCTCAGTCGAGGTCGTCGTGGTGGCGGGATTCTGGCTGGACGACGGATCCTGCGCACCAGCCGCCGCGACGAGCGCGAAGCTCCCCGCGAGGCAGAGCGCCGTGGGAGTGAGCCATCTTTTCATGAGGGGTTTCCTTTCGCTTGTCCGACCGATAGACCGGCGGACGGGTCAATAGGACGAGCTGCACACCTTTTGTGGAGCTCCGCGCTTCGTTAGTGCAAGGCGGATGCCACCCCGATCGCGAACGCGTCAGGGACGAATGTGAGTCCTTACGGGAATATCCCGGGCTTACTTGGGGCTGGTCGCCGTCTTTCGGGAAGGGTTCCGGCGAATCGCCACCTTCGCGCCCTGCTCGGTCAGAAGGTCCCTCAGGATCGAACGGTGACAACGCCCCTCGCTTTCGCAGTAACAACCGACGGAGAAGTCGGTCGTGCGCGACAGGCGGGCCAGAAGCGCGAGCAGGCGCTGCCGGTCGGGCTGCGCCATTTCACGCCGGTAGGCCCGAACATATTGGGCCCAGCGGAGGTCCGTGAACGGTACCGCATACGCGAATCGCACGAGCCCGGCGCTGGGCGCGAGCTCGGGAAACCACAGGTCGAAGTAGTCCCGCCGGGCATAGTCGCGCTTGCGGACTCCGCGAGGCGGCCTGCGGACGGTGCCGAGGCGGAGCCCTTCGCCCGAGGCCCGCGGGCTCCCCAGTCGGATCACTCGGATCGCCACCGCGAACCCCCAAGCGCCGGCGGCAGGCGGCGCCGCGCTTGCGCCGATGGCGGCTCGAATCCGGGCGATCTGACGGAGGTGGACCACGTCGTGGCCCGCGTAGCGCTCGAAGCCTGGTACCCGAGGTCAGACATCAGCAGCTCCGTCGGCTCGCGGTCCGATCGAACGCCATCGCTCACCGGGCGCGTCGGTGTCCGGCGACCCCTCCGAGAGCCTAACCGTGGCCGGAAGTCTTCGTCGGCGTCGTCGGCGGTGTCGGCGTGGGCGTGGGCGTCGCCTGGACGCGATTCGATTTCGAGCTGTTCAAGTTCGTGCGCTTCGCGGTATTCGAGCGCGACTCGAAGAACGACTTCGCCCCGGAAGGTGTCGGAGAGGGCGACGGTTGCTCCGGGGCTCGCCTTTCCTGAGCGATCCCACGGGCGGCAAGGAGAAGGCCCGGCAGGAGCAGGAGAAGAGCTTTCGTACGCATGGGTCATCTTAGCAGGCGGTTCGCTCTCGCTACCCGTTCACCGCCGTGAGCTTGGTGTATTGGATCCAGATCGGCGCGAGACGATCCATTCGGGCGCGCAACGCGGCCGCGGAGGCGGGGGCGGGGCGAGCTCGGCGAAGGGGTCGCTCGAGAGGCGCAGTTACGAGGGCGGTCGGCAAGGGACCCCTTCATCGCGCGGTCTTTCCCGCCCCGTAGAGGACCCTTCCCGGCCGCGCGGCCGTCATCGCGCCGCGCTCGAAGACGATCCGGCCGTTGACGACGACCAGGAAAACGCCCTCGGCGTACTGATGCGGCTTCGCGAACGTCGCCATGTCGCGCACGCGAGCTG
>JBKJWL010000095.1:0-16453 GCA_046716885.1 Thermoanaerobaculia bacterium
GGGATTTCGGTTCCCCGCCGCCCCGATCGCGTCCATAATCCCCGGCCCATGGGACGGATCATCGCCGTCGCGAACCAGAAGGGCGGCGTCGGCAAAACCACGACGGCGATCAGCCTGGCGGCCGCCCTGGCGGCCTTTGACCAGAAAGTCCTCCTGGTAGACCTCGATCCGCAAGCCAACGCAACGTCCGGCCTGGGCTTCTCGAAGCGCGAGGTGGGTGAGACCATTTACGGGGCGCTCCTGTCCGGGAGTGCGGCCGGCGCGGTCAAGGAGACCGGGTTCCCCAATCTCTGGATCGTGCCCTCGGGTCGCGACCTCGTGGGCGCCGAAATCGAGCTCGTGGACCAGCCGGATCGAGAATCGCGGCTTCGGTTCGCGCTCGGGGGAGTGCGGGGCGCTTACGACTATCTGTTCATCGACTGTCCTCCCTCGCTATCCCTTCTGACCGTCAATGCTCTGGCCGCCTCGGACTCGGTCCTCGTTCCCATTCAGACCGAGTACTACGCCCTCGAAGGCTTGACCGACCTTCTGGAGACCGTGGAGCGCGTGCGCGACTCTTTCAATCCCCTGCTCGCGATGGAGGGCATCGTCTTGACCATGTACGACGAGCGGACTAATCTCGCCCGGCAGGTCGTCGACGACATCCGTCAGCACTTCGGCGACCGGGTGTTCGATACCGTGATTCCGCGTAACGTGCGGCTTGGCGAGGCGCCCTCCTTTGGCAAACCCGTCCTTTCCTACGACATCAAGTCAAAAGGCGCCGAGGCGTATATCGCGCTGGGCCGCGAGTTCCTGAAGAAGCGGAAGGCCAAATGACCTCTATCCGAAAGCCGGTTTTGGGCCGGGGGCTCTCGGCCCTGCTGCCAGGAAAGAACGACGTTCCCCGGGGAACACACCCCGGAGAGGTCGAGATCGGCCGCCTGAGTCCGTCCCGATTTCAGCCCCGGCGTGACTTCTCGGAGCCGGCTCTCGCCGACCTCGCGCAGTCCATCCGGGAGCAGGGGATCGTGCAGCCGATCGTGGTCGTGGCGCGGGGCGAAAAGTTCGAGATCGTGGCCGGGGAGAGACGGTGGCGCGCTGCCGCGCTCGCCGGGCTCGAGCGGGTGCCGATCACGGTCCGCGAGAAATCTTCGGATCGGGACCTCCTCGAAGCCGCACTCGTCGAGAACCTTCAGCGCGAGGACCTGAACGTCCTTGAGGCGGCGGAGGCGTACGCGCGGCTCAAGCAGGAGTTCGGCGTCACCCAGGAGCAGATCGCCGAGAGGGTCGGCAAGGATCGCACGACCGTAGCTAACACACTGAGAATATTGAAGTTATCGTCGCCTGTGCGCGATAGGATCCGCTCCGGCGAGCTTTCTGCTGGGCACGCGAAGGCCCTGGTGGCGTTGGCCTCGACGGATGACCAGGAGCGGCTGGCGGAGGAGATCGTCCGCCGATCGCTCTCGGTCCGCCAGACGGAGAAGCGGGTCGCGCACATCGCGGCCGGAGACAAGGTGACGCGCGAGCGCCGCCGCGATCCCTTCACGCGCGACGCAGAGGAGAAGCTCTCCCGGCATCTCCAGACCCGCGTGCGCATTCTCCGCAAGCGCCGGGGTGGGAGAATCGAGCTCGCGTTCGGGTCCGAAGAGGAGCTGATCGGGCTCTTCGAGAAGTTGTCGGGGAAACCGTAGGCCGAGTAGAGTTCTCGGGTCGGAGGAGGTCGCATGAAGCCACGCGGCGAGGGCGCCACATTGAACGGCTTTCTCGACAAGGGAAGCCATCTGAAGGGCGAGCTCTACTTCGAGGAGACTTTCCGCATCGACGGGAAGTTCGAGGGCCGCATTCCGTCGGGCAGCGAGCTGATCCTGGGCGACTCGGCCGAGGTCGACGCCGAGATCAACGTCGAGCGCCTGTCGATCAACGGCTCGCTGAAGGGGACCGTGCGCGCGAGCGAACGGATCGACATCCATCCGCGCGCCCGTGTCACGGCCGATCTGCAGACTCCGGTTCTCCGGATCGAAGAGGGCGCATTCTTCCAGGGCTCCTGCGACATGACCTCGGAGTCGTCGCCAAAAGTCGTAGAGATGCCGGCGCAACGCAAGTAACTGAAGGCCCGGCCTTTACGACAGTCCGGCGACGCACTCGTCGCTTGTCGAGCGCCGAGACCAGCGAGGAGGCTGAAAGCGGCGTGAAACGGCCCTCGACCCTCGACTCGCGACTGTGCTATTGATCCGCGGCTTCGTCGCTTCGGAAAAACCTTCATGATCGAGCTACCCAACGTCACCAGCCTCTATGCGCTCCTTGCGTTCGGGGCAAGCTGCTGGATCCTGAAGAAGTACCTCTTCGATCCCCTGAGCGCGATCCTCGACGCGCGCGAGGGCAATGAGCGGGAGGCGCAGCGGGCGCATGCCGAGAGCCTGCAGGCAGTCGAGAAGCTCGTCGCGGCCGGAGAAGAGCAGCTTTCGACGGCGCGGCGCGAGGCGCTGAAGACGCGCGAGGATCTGCGAAGCCAGGGCCTCGCGGCTCTGGAAGACAAGCTCGCCGAGGCTCAGGCCGCCGCCAACGAGGCGGTCGCCCGGGGCAGCCGCGAGATCGAGGCGCAGGCCGCGGCCGCGGCCGGGGAGCTCCCGGAGCGCTCCCGCAGCCTCGCCCGCGAGCTCGCCGAAAAGGTCCTCGGGCGGAAGCTCGCCGCGTGAGCTTCCTGCTGCATCTCCCTGCGGCGCTGCCGGCCGTCCTTTTTCTTTCCGGAGAAGAGGACGGGCACGCCGCGAAATTTCTGGGACTGCCCCTCTGGATCTGGCAAATCCTGAACCTCGTTCTTTTCTTTGCGGTGCTGGTCTACTTCGTGGCGCGGCCCATGACGGAGGCCTTCCGCAAGCGCCAGCAGGAGATCGAAGCGCGGCGCATCGAAGCGGAGAAACAGCGCGCCGCCGTTCAGCGGCTCTCCTCCGAGATCCGCGAGCGCACGTCGAGGCTCGAGCGCGAGATCCAAGAGGTCCGCCGGCAGGGCCTGGCGGAAGGGGAGAGCGCCCGCGCGGCGCTTTCCGCACGCGCGAAGGAAGAGGCCGAACGGGTGCTCCAGGGCTCTCAGGAGGAGATCGCGCGGCGACTCGCAGCCGCCAAGCAGGAGCTGCGGCAGGTGGCCGCCGACCTGACCGCTTCCGCGGGGACCGAGATCCTCTCCCGGGAGATCACCGCCGAGGACCGACATCGTCTCCTCTCCGAAAGCGTCGAGAAGATGAAGGCCGCCCCATGAGCTCCTTCGCGCACCCGTACGCGCGTGCTTTTCTGGAGGCGGCGCCTTCCGGCTACGACGTCGGGGGATTCCTGGCCGCCGCGGCCTCCTTTTGCGAAGCCGTCGAGACCCATCCCGCTCTGCGCGCGTTCCTGGCGAGCCCCGCCGTGCCCCGGGAGGCCAAGCGGAAAGCCGTGGCCGAGCTCTCGGCGAAGGCGGGCCTCGACACGTTCGGCCAGCGATTCTTCGAGGTCGTCCTCGCGAACCACCGGATCCTGGAGTGCGCAGCGATCCTCACGGGGCTGCGAGAGGCCAACGACGCCCGGCAGGGGATCGTGCGGGGGCGCGTCACGGTGGCCACACCGATCGGGGACGCGGAGCGGGCGTCGATCGAGGCGGCGGTCGCCGCGCGCGTGGGCGGCAAGGTGAGCCTCTCGGTCGACGTGGATCCGGCGATTCTCGCGGGCTTCGTGGCCCGCGTTGCGAGCAGCGTGTTCGACGCCTCGGCGGCGGCCGGGATCCGGCGCTTCCGGGAACGAGCGCATTTGAGAACGGGAGCCTGAGATGCAGATCAAGGCGGACGAAATAACGGCGATCCTGAAACAGCAGCTCGTCGGCTACGAGAAGGCGATCGACGTGGCCGAGGTCGGCACGGTGCTGTCGGTCGGCGACGGCATCGCGCGCATCTACGGCCTGGACAAGGTCATGGCGGGCGAACTCGTGGACTTCGGGCACGACATCTTCGGCCTCGCCTTGAACCTCGAGCAGGACCAGGTCGGCGTCGTGCTGCTCGGGGAGTCGCAGCGGGTCAAGGAAGGCCAGGAGGTCCGCCGCACGCGCCGGATCATCCAGGTGCCCGTCGGCCCGGCGCTCGTCGGACGCGTGGTGGACGCCCTGGGCCGTCCGATCGACGACAAGGGCCCGATCCAGGCGACCGAGTTCTACCCGACCGAGCGCGTCGCGCCGGGCGTCATCGACCGGCAGGGAGTCAAGGAGCCCGTGCAGACGGGTCTGAAGTCGATCGACGCCATGATCCCGATCGGCCGCGGGCAGCGGGAGCTCATCATCGGCGACCGGCAGACGGGAAAGACCGCGATCGCGCTCGACACGATCATCAACCAGAAGGGCAAGGGCATCGTCTGCATCTACGTCGTCATCGGCCAGAAGAAGTCGACCGTCGCCCAGGTGGCCAAGACGCTCGAGGAGAGCGGCGCGATGGCCCACACCATCATCGTCGCGGCCACGGCCTCGGACCCGGCGCCGATGCTGTACCTCGCCCCCTACGCCGGCTGCGCGATGGGCGAGTGGTTTCTCTACAACAAGCAGCATGCCCTGACGATCTACGACGACCTCTCCAAGCACGCCGCGGCGTACCGCGAGATCTCGCTGCTGCTGCGCCGGCCGCCGGGTCGAGAGGCGTACCCGGGCGACGTCTTCTATCTCCACTCGCGGCTTCTCGAGCGCGCGGCGAAGCTCTCGGAGAAGAACGGCGGCGGATCGCTCACGTCTCTTCCCATCATCGAGACGCAGGCGAGCGACGTCTCGGCCTACATCCCGACCAATGTCATCTCGATTACCGACGGCCAGATCTACCTCGAGAGCGACCTTTTCTATTCGGGCGTGCGTCCCGCCGTCAACGTCGGCATTTCGGTCTCGCGCGTCGGCGGCAACGCGCAGATCAAGGCCATGAAGCAGGTCGCGGGTACCCTGCGGCTGGATCTGGCGCAGTACCGCAACCTCGCCGCCTTCGCCCAGTTCGGGTCGGACCTCGACAAGGCCTCGCAGGCGCAGCTCGCGCGCGGGCAGCGGATGGTCGAGCTCTTGAAACAGCCTCAGTTTGCGCCGATGGATGTCGAGCTTCAGATTGTCTCGATCTACGCGGGCACGAAAGGCTTTTTCGACTCGCTCAAGGTCGAGGCCGTGCGGGACTTCGAGAAGGGTCTCCACGAGCACCTGAAGAACACACACAAGGAAGTCCTCTCGGCCATCGTCTCGACCGGAAAGCTCGAGAAGGCGACGGAAGAAGCCCTCTCGAAAGCGATCGAAGGGTTCAAGGCCCAGTTTGTCAAGGACAACGTCGCGGCCGTGGCTGCGTAGACTCCGGCTAACGGCACATGGCTTCCCTCATCGACATCCGCCGCCGGCTGCGCTCGGTCAAGAGCACGCAGCAGATCACCAAGGCCATGAAAATGGTCGCGGCGGCCAAGTTGCGTCGTGCGCAGGACCGCGTCGTCGGGGCGAGACCGTACGCGAAGCTGCTCTCCGACGTCCTCTCCTCGGTGAGGGCGCATGCGGGCGAGGTGACGCATCCGCTCCTCGCGGAGCGCGAGGAGAAGCGCGTCATCGTCCTCGTCGTCGCGGGAGATCGCGGTTTAGCCGGCGCCTTCAACACGAACGTCAACCGCGCGACCGGGCAACTCCTGGCCGCGCACCCGGAGTGGAAGGAAGTACGGATTCTCCCGGTCGGGAAAAAAGCCCTCGAGTTCTGGCGGCGCCGCAAAATCCCGCTCACCGAGAAGACCTACTCGGGCATCTTCGCGGGGCTCAAGTACGCGGACGCGAAGGAGATCGCCGGCTTTCTCGCCGACGAGTTCCTCGGGGACCGGATCGACGCGGCCTACATCGTCGTGAACGAGTTCCGTTCGATCCTCTCCCAGGTGGTGCACGCGGACCGGCTCCTCCCGCTCGCCCCCCGAGCGGCCGTGGAAAAGGACGCGTCCGCCGGCCCCGGCGTCGAATACCTCTACGAGCCCGACGCTCCGACGATCCTGGCGTGGCTCCTGCCGCGCTACCTCGAGTTCACCGTGTTCCGGGCGCTGGCGGAGTCGGCGGCCGCCGAGATGGGCGCGCGGATGACCGCGATGGACTCGGCTTCGAAGAACGCCGGCGACATGATCGACAAGCTGACACTGACCTACAACCGCGCCCGGCAGGCGCGCATCACCAAGGAATTGATCGAGATCGTCTCGGGCGCCGCGGCGCTGGAATAATGGAGAAGGGGCAGACCATGGCGGAACAGAACATCGGCAAGGTCGTCGCGATCATCGGGCCGGTCCTGGACATCCAGTTCCCGGAGGGGAAGCTGCCGGCGATCTACAACGCCGTCCACGTCGAGGACGACGGGAAAGAGACCGGCGAGCCCATCGACGTCATCGTGGAGGTCGCGCAGCAGCTCGGCGAGAGCGTCGTGCGCTGCGTCTCGATGAAGCCGACCGACGGCATGGTACGCGGGATGAAGGCCGTGGACCTCGGGCAGCCGATCTCGGTGCCCGTCGGGCGCGAGACGCTCGGGCGCATCTTGAACGTCATCGGCGAGCCCATCGACGGCCTCGGCCCGGTGAACGCCAAGGAGCGCTGGCCGATCCACCGCGAGCCGCCCGCCTACGACGAGCAGGCGACCTCGGTCGAGATGTTCGAGACGGGCATCAAGGTCATCGACCTGCTCGAGCCCTACACGAAAGGCGGCAAGACCGGCCTCTTCGGCGGCGCGGGCGTCGGCAAGACCGTCATGATCCAGGAGCTCATCAACAACGTGGCCATGCACCACGGCGGCTTCTCCGTCATCTCGGGGGTCGGCGAGCGCACGCGCGAGGGCAACGACCTCTACCACGAGATGACGGAGTCGGGCGTCATCACGCCGGGCGACACGGTCAAGTCGAAGGCCGCGCTCATCTACGGGCAGATGACCGAGCCGCCGGGCGCGCGCCTGCGCGTCGGGCTGACGGGCCTGACGGTCGCCGAGTACTTCCGGGACACGGAGGGCAAGGACGTTCTGCTCTTCATCGACAACATCTTCCGCTTCACACAGGCGGGCTCGGAAGTCTCGGCGCTGCTCGGCCGGATGCCGTCGGCCGTCGGCTACCAGCCCAACCTCGCGACCGAGATGGGCGAGCTCCAGGAGCGCATCACCTCGACCAAGAAGGGCTCCATCACCTCGGTGCAGGCCATCTACGTGCCGGCCGACGACCTGACGGACCCGGCGCCGGCCGCGGCGTTCGCGCATCTGGACGCGACGACGGTTCTCTCCCGCGCGATCTCGGAGATGGGCATCTACCCGGCGGTCGATCCGCTCGCCTCGACCTCGACGATCCTCTCGGCTCGCGTCGTCGGCGAAGAGCACTACAAGTGCGCCCGCGACGTGCAGGCCGTGCTCCAGAAATACAAAGACCTCCAGGACATCATCGCGATCCTCGGCATCGACGAGCTCTCGGAAGAGGACAAGCTGACCGTGGCGCGCGCCCGCAAGATCCAGCGGTTCCTCTCGCAGCCCTTCTTCGTCGCCCAGCAATTCACGGGCCTCGAGGGCCGCTACGTCAAGATCGCCGACACGATCAAGGGCTTCCGCGAGATCGTGGACGGCAAGTGCGACGACATGCCCGAGCAGGCCTTCTGGTTGGTCGGCACGATCGAAGAGGCCCGCGAAAAGGCGGCCCAGTTGGCGAAGGTTGCGTAAGCGAAAACACGATGGCTCTTCAACTCCTCGTCGTCACCCCCGAGCGTAAGGTCGTCGAGACCGAAGCGGACGAGGTGGAGCTGCCGGGGGCCGAGGGTTACCTCGGCATCCTCCCGGGCCACACCGCGCTCATCACGCTCCTGAAGACGGGAGTTCTCTCGTTTCGCCGGGCCGGACGCTCGCAGGCTTTCGCGGTGTCCTCGGGCTTCGCCGAGATCGTGAACGACCGCGTTTCGGTCCTCGCGGACCTGGCGGAGGGCAGCGCCGAGATCGACTCTGCGGCGGCCGAACGCGAGCGGGCGAAGGCCGAAGAAGAGATGAAAACTGCCGGCGTCGACACGCTGGACGGGATCCGGGAGAGGTTCGAGCTCGCCGAGGCCCGCCTCTCCGTCGCCCGCCGCCCGGCTTAGCTTCCCGCCCCGCCTAGCCCTCCCGCCCCTTCCGGCCTCGGTCCCTGTCCCCTTTCGGGCGCCGATCCCGAGTTATCCCGACAGGGGGGCTCGCCATGAACCGGACGCACTTCGCGCGAACCGCGTCGTTCGGCTGGCGCTGTTCGTCGTAGCGCTGGTCCTGGCGGCGACCTTCGCCGCCTACGTCCCGGCGGCGGACGGCGGTCTCTTGCCCGGGGGGCTCGTGCTGCTCGCCCTCTCGGCCCGCGCGCTCCGGCGCCTGACCTCCCCCGAATCGCGCCGAGTGTGAGCCGCCGCGCGCGCCCCGGTGCGTGCGCTACGATCGGAGCGTGCGAGGCCGAGAACCCGGGGCGTGAGCAGCATCGAACCGAAGCCGGGGGGAGCCTCGGTTGCTCCGGCCGCGGAGCAGCCCGCCGAAAAGCTCTTTCTCGAAGGCCCGCGCTCGCGGTGGAAAGAGCTCGTCTCGGTCCTGGGCATCTTGCGGGAGTTCCTCCGGGGTTTCCGCGCGCTCCATTTCGTGGGACCTTGTGTCACCGTGTTCGGGTCGGCACGATTCCCCGAGAATCACCCGTACTACGAGCTCAGCCGAAAGGCCGGCTACGCGCTGGCACGGCTCGGGTTCACGGTGATGACCGGAGGCGGACCGGGGGTCATGGAGGCTGCAACCCGCGGGGCCAAGGAAGCCGGCGGCTTCACGGTCGGCTGCAACATCCGGCTGCCGGAGGAACAGAAGCTCAATCCCTATCTCGACCGCGCCGTGGTCTTCGACCACTTTTTCGTCCGGAAGGTCATGCTCGTGAAGTACTCCTATGCCTTCGTCGTCATGCCGGGCGGGCTCGGCACGATGGACGAGCTCTTCGAGGCGCTCACGCTCATCCAGACGAAGGTAATCCAGAACTTCCCGGTCGTTCTGATGGGCACCGAGTACTACCGGCCGCTGATGGGGCTCCTCGTCAAGATGGTCGCAGGAGGCACGGTCTCGAACACCGATCTCGACCTGCTGTTGCTGACCGACTCGGTCGAGGAGGCGATGAACCACATCGAGAAGAACGCGATCGGGTCCTTCGGTATCGTGCGCCCATCGAGGAAACCCCTGACCGTGCTCGGGGAGTGAAGCGGGCGCCGGGCGCGCGGTCCTTCGCTACCGCGGCCCGGCGTAGCCCGGCCCGCGCAGGGCCTTGCCGGGGGCGGCCCCGGTGATCCTGCCGCCGTCGACGACGAGCACCCCGTTGACCGCGACGTAGGGGAACCCGGCGCTGTAGCGGCGCGGCTCCTCGTAGGTCGCGAGGTCCTTGACCGTCTTCACGTCGACGGCCGTCAGGTCGGCGGCGAAGCCGACCTTCACGAGGCCGCGGTCGGTCAGGCCGGCGGACACGGCCGGGAACGAGGTCATCTTGCGAATGGCTTCCTCCAGCCGCAGCAGCTTCTCGTCGCGGACGTAGTAGCCGAGTATCCGCGCCGACGAGGCCCAGCCGCGCGGATGGGACTTTTCCTCGGCGAAGATGCCGTCGGTGGCCCCTGCGCCCGAGTCGGTGCAGAAGGCGACGAGCGGGCTCTGGAGCGCCGTGCGCACGTCCGCCTCGTCCATCATGAAGATGATGCAAGCGACGTTGGCCCGATCGGCGATGACGAGGTCGATCAGGGCGTCGCGGGGGTCCTTCTTCTGCTCGGCCGCCATCTGCGCGATGGTCTTGCCCTCGTACTTCTTGAGCGAGGTGTTGACGACGGAGGCGACGAGCACGCGCTCGGGCCCGCCCGCGCCCAGATACTGATTGCTCCACGCGTCGCTGTCCTGGAGCATGTCGGCCTTAGCCCTCTCGCGCAGCTTCGGGTCGGCGAGGCGCTTCAACAACGCCTCCCGCCCGCCCTCGCGGATCCACGGCGGCAGGCAGGCGTCGAGGCCGTTGGAGCCGGCCGTCCACGGGTACTGATTGGCGGAGACGTCGAGCCCCTGCGCGCGAGCGGCTTCGATCCGGGCCAGGACCGCCGGCATGCGGCCCCAGTTGCGCTTGTAAGCCGTCTTGAGGTGCCAGATCTGCGTGCGGACGTCGGCGTCCTTCGCGATCCGGAAGACCTCGTCGAGGGAGGCGTCGATGGCGTTGGCCTCCGAGCGCTGGTGGGTGAAATAGGCGCCCCGGTACTTTGCCGCGACTTTCGCCATTGCGGTCAGCTCGTCGGTCGAGTTGTACATGTCGGGCACGTACTGGAGCGAGGAGGAGAGGCCGAGCGCCCCCTCCCGCATCGCCTGGTCGACGATCTCGCACATGCGGGCGAGCTCGTCGGGAGTAGCGCGCCGGTCCGCCTTGCCGATGACGAGGTCCCGCACGCCTCCCGCGCCGACGAAGGTCGCCATGTTGACCGCGGTGCCCCGACGCTCCAGGGTCTTGAAGTAGCCGTCGAGCGTCCGGAAGTCGGGCGTGAAGCCGTAGCGGCGGTAGATGTCCGCTCCCTCGGCCAGCATCGCGTCGTTCAACGGAGCGATCGAGGCGCCCTCGCCCGTGACCTCGGTCGTGATGCCCTGCGTGATTTTCGAGGCCGCCCGCTTGTCGACGAGCACGTTGTACTCGGACTGCCCGAGCAGGTCGATGAAGCCGGGGGCGATCACCAGCCCCGTCGCATCGATCGTGCGCGTGGCGGCGCGCCCGGTGAGCGCTCCGACGGCGACGATCTTTCCGCCGCGCACGGCGACGTCGGCCCGGAACCAGGGCGCCCCGGTCCCGTCGACGACGCGCCCCCCGACGAACAGGAGGTCATAGGGAGGATCCGCGGGGGCGAGGGCGAGCGCGCCGAGGGCCAGCACGAAGACGGGCGTCAGGTTCTTCATGGCCGTAACTCTATCGTCCGGCGAGGGTCGCGAGGGCCGGGGCCTGCCGGGAGAGCCAGAGAGAGAGCTGGACGCAAACCGCCATGAAGCCGCCTCCAGCGATGGCGACGGCCACGACGGTGCCCGAACGGCGGCGGGAGAGCCAGTCGATCGCGGCGACCGCGGCCGGCGCGAGCACGAGATAGAGAGGCGTCGCGAACCGGTTCTCGACGGCCACGGGAAGGTAGACGGCGACGTAGGCAAGGGCGATCAGAAGGGCGCCCGCGAAGTACAGGCGGGGCGCCGCGTCCCGCCGGTCGAACGGGCCGGCCGCCAGGCCGAAGAGCGCCAGGAAGAGAAAGGCGTAATTGAGGAGCGACAGGGGCCAGCGATACCAGGGCCGCGCGGTCTCGATGAACGTGAAGGCGTTGTCCTGGTCGACTAAGGCGAAGCCGTGGAGCGCGAGCGTCTTGAGATAACCCCCGGGGCTGCGCGACAGGAACTCCCGGGGGCTCGAGACACCCCCGGGGTAGAAGGGATTGCGGTACACGAGCTGCGGCTCAGTACCCGGAGCCACGACGGTCCCGTACTTCAGGATCGCCATGCCCCAGCCCGCCTGCTCGCCGTAGAGCCGGTCGACGAGGAGCGGGTTCCACTCGCCGTAGCCGCGGACGTTGGAGACGAGCTGGGGCGCCAGCGAAAGCGCGATCGCGGCGGCCGCCGCCAGAAGGACCCTTCGCGCGCGCTCGCCGTAGAGCCGCCCGCGAATCCACCAGAGAATCGCCAGCGCAGGCAAGACGGCGAGATTCGCCGGGCGCACGGCGATCGAGAGCCCGAGGCAAAGAAACGCCAGCAACGCACGGCGTCGCGGCATTGACCGCTCGAGCGACACGAGGAGCGAGAGTGCGAGCAGGACCGCCGACAGAAGGTCGGACAGCACTTCGGTCGTCCGGATGAGCACGATCGGGTTCAAGGCCATCACCAGATAGGTCCCGTAGAAAAAGCGGGGTGAGCCGAACACCCGTTCCGCCACGCGCGCGGCATAGAGGCTCGCGGCGAGATAGATCACGAGCTGCGCGGCGAAGACCAATGCGCGCGTGGTCGCGGGGCTTGCTTCGGAGAAGCCCGTGACGAGCGACACGAAGAGCGGGTACCCGTACATGCGCACACGGCTGTGCAGGTTCCAGAGGCCCTCGCTCGACACGATTCGGGACAGCGTGAGGTAGTGAAACGAGTCGTAGATGAGGCCGCGGAATCCCCCGAAGAAGCAGGCCGTGGCCAGGCCCGTCGACGCCGCCGAGACTGCGAGGACGAAGCTCGCGCGTCTGGACCGCTTCTCGTTCATTGCGCCTAGGGTATCCGGGTCCGACCGGCGTTCCTGTAGGCTTTGCGCGACACGGTCAGGAATGCACGGGTGACTGGACGCCGCGAAGCCCTCGGAGCCGTCGCCTTAGTGGCGCTCGGGGTCGGCCTACGGCTCCTGTTCTTGGCAGCCTATCCCACGCACCCCTTCTCGGACTTCCGGGCCCTGGTCGACTTCGCGCTGCGCCTCCGGGACCACGGCCTCGCGGCTCCGGGCTGGGGTTGGGTTCAGTTCAACCCGGGCATGCCGCTGGTGTTATCCGTCCTCTTCCGCGTCGCGCCGGCCGACCCCGCTTCGGCCGCCCGCCTGGCGACGGCGATCGTGTCGGGCCTGACGGCGCTGCTGCCTTTCCTGATCTGGCGGCCCGTGCTCGCGTATCGCTGGCGGATACTGGCGGGCCTGCTGCTCGCGCTGTGGCCGGGGCAGGTGTTCTTCTCCGGTGTGGTGGCGCAGGAGAATTGGGTGCTGCCTCCGGCCGTAGCGCTCGCCTGCCTCGGGGTCCGCGCGTTGCGCGAAGGCGGGGGGCGCGGCTACCCGATCGCGGCGGGTCTGCTTCTGGCCACGACCGCCGCGATCCGCCAGGAGATGCTCCTCGTGTTGCTTCCCCTCGCCCTGCCGGCGGCGGGTGTCTCGCGGCGGCGCTACGCACTCATCTTCGCGCTCGCGGCCGGCATTCCGCTGCTTGCTCTGGCCGGGCAGCGCCACGCGGCCTCGGGACGTTTCGCGCTGACGACCGAGCACGGAGGGCTCGGGCTTCTGGGGAGCGCCGTCCCGGGCTCGGCCGCAGCCGGTTGGGTCGATCCGACTCCCCACGTGGCCTCCATCAACCCGGAGCTGGTCAAGGATGGCAGGCGCCTCCGGCAGGCGTCCTACGGGCTCGCGGCGGCGGAGTGGAAGCGCCGCTATCGGTTCCATGCGTTTCGGGCGGCGGTCGCGGGGCTGCGTCTCGGCGTCCAGAGCGACGCGGACAACCTGTACTGGAGCGTGGGCGCGAACGAGGCCCTACCGGTAGAACGGAGGGAGGCGGGCGCGGCATTTGCCGCAAGATGGGGGCCGTGGCTCCGGTGGGAGCTCGCCCTGATCCAGGGACTCTTCGCCGCGGCTGTGGTCATCGGGCTCTCGCGTCGCGATCCCGCGATCCTCGCCCTCTGCGCGGTCGTCATCCTGAAGTTCGCGATCCAGGTCGTGGTGTCGCCTCTGGGGCGCCTGATGGTGCCCGCGATCGCCCTGGAGCTTTTGGCGATTGCCCTGGCGGCCGCGAGTCTGCGCGGCGCCCGTCCGCGGCTTCTGGCGCTCGCGTCGGCGGGAGCCGTCGCGGCGGCTCTTCTTCTGGCCGTCCCGCCCCTGCACGCCCTGGCCGTTCGTAAGGACGAGGCGCCGCACCGGGTCGCGCGCTTCCCGCTCGCGCTCCCCGGGGGAAAGGCTTTCGCGGAATGCTCGATGGAAGAGGGCCGGCTCGTGGCGCTCGCGTTCAACCGGGCACGCATCGCGATGCACGGCGGGACGGCGGCGCCCGGCGAGACGGCGCGCGTGTCGTGCCTGCTTCCGCCGGCACCCGACCTTCCGCTTCAGCTTCGCATCGAGGACCCGTACGCGCCCGGGGGTTTTCCCGGCCGCATCCTCGAGCGAGTCTCGATCGACGGCCGCGAGGTCTTCTCGCACGACCTGGCCGCCGAGCCTGGAGCCGGCTGGTTCGAAGTGCCGCTGACCCGCGCCGGTCTTCCGGCGCCTTCGCGCGTTTCCTTCGAGATTCTCGCCGTGCGGCCGGACCCCGGCTGGGCCTGGGGCGCGGCCTCCGCCGCGTCGTTCGAGCTCGGAAAGGCCGGCGCCCGCTGAAGGCTCATGGCACAGCGCGTCAGTTCTTTCGTTCGAGAACGTAGACGATCTGGTGGTTGTCGTGCCACCAGGAGTTGTCCGGCACGGTCGGGGTCTTCCCGACCCGAAGCCTGAGCTCGTAGTCCGCCTCGACCGCGGGATCGGCGGTCACGTCGACCAGAGAGCCATCCAGGCGCCGGAGGACGCCTCCGACGACGAAGCGGGGGCGACTAGCGCGGATCTCGGGCCCCGCCTGGTTTGACCACTGCACCGTCGACTTCGCGGGCAGCCGTTCCACCTCCTGGTGGAGAAAGCCGAGCTCGTGTATGACGAGGATCTGGTCTCCGGGGCGGACGCGCGCCGCGAGCCAGTCGATCGCCTGCGTCCTCGGATCCTGAAGACGGTAGCGATTCATCGCGTATGCGGTGAGCGGAACGGCAAACGCCAGAATCACCCAGGCGAGAGCCATGGCATCGACCCAGAGCGGCCGGCGAGCCCTTTCCCGGATTCCGATGAAGAGGATGGCAACCGTGACGCAGGCCATGGGGACGAGCGGCATGAGATTCCGGAAAGGCTGAAACGGCTGGATTCCGTACAGGACGAAACAGGTGCCCGCGAAAGCGCACCAACCCCAGAGGGTGGCGGCGATCTTCCGGTCGCGAAGGCCCAGAACCAGGCCCCACACGCTGAGCCCCATAAACACGAATCCAAGCTCCGCCTTTTCGTAAGGGATGTCCCACTCCGCCCGCAGGAAGGCCTGCTTCCACAACGGCGGAGACACGAGTTGTGCGTAGAAGGTCGATTGCGTGACGATCGCATCGTAAACATCGCTCGGATGCTCGAGAAGGACCGGCATCGCGAGAACGGCGCCGACGAAGAGGCCGAGACCGGAGAGACACAGGCGACGGAGCCTCTCGCGCCATGCAATCCGTTGAAGCAGCGTGGTGACACCGAAGGCCGCGATGACAACGACCGACGGATACTTCGAGGCAAAAGCACCGCCCGCCATCGCGCCGGCCAGGAAGGACGCCAGACCCGCGCGGCGCCGCATGCGGGTGAGATCCGTGAAGTAAAGACAGGAAAGCACGAAGATCGTGGCGTAGGAGTCGACCGTGGCGATCGAGCCCCGGAGCACGAGCGCAGGCGCTACCGCCGCCAGAAGCGCGGCTGCCGCCCCCGCGCGCGGACCGGCCAGGCGCATCGCCAACAGACCCGTCAGCGCAACGGTTCCAAGCCCCAGGGCGAGGCTCATGCAGCGGGCGATGAACAGGAGCGCAAAGGGCTCGAGTTCGTCGTAAAGCTCGATCTGCGCCGGGATCCGATCGCGCAGTGACCTTCCGCGCACGGAGCGATAGATCGGGTCCACCGCCCGGGCGGCGGCAACGACCGCGAGGACGGGGAACTGCGGGTACAGATACGACCGCGGGTCCCAGCCGCCTTCCTTCACCAGGCGAAAGGCGGAATGAAGGAAGTTCCCTTCATCGACGTACGCCATATAGGGCCTTGCGGCCGTCAAGGGAAGCGCACGAAGGACGAAGCCGAGAGCGAAGGCTCCGATCCAGATAAAGAGAGGTCCCCGCGAGCGAGTCGAGGCGATCAACGCGCGGCGATCCTACAATGCTCGTTGGCCCCCTGAATCAGTCCGCCGCCGGCGCCGTTACGCGGCAGAAGAAGAGCTCGGTGTTGAGAATGCCGGCTTCGGGAAAATCCCGCTTCGTGTACTCGACGGCGAATCCCAGCCGGGAGAGCTTCTCGTCGAGGTCGGCGCCGAAGGAGCGGTAGGCCAGAGAGCGCCCCTCGGCGGAGTTGGCGTCGCCGTGGTACTCGCGCTCGAGCAGGTCGACGTCGCGCGACGGGTCCGCCGGATCGACGACGTCGACCCGGTGGACCGTTGGGCGGTCGCGAAAGTGGGGCACGGTAAAGAGGTAAACGCCTCCCGGTTTGAGCACGCGGCGGATCTCGCGGTGCGCCGCGTCCTCCAGCCGCACGTGCTCGAGGACATCGCTCGTCACGACGATGTCGAACGCGGCGTCGGGGAACGCGAGGCGCTCGAGGTTCTGGTTGGTCACGCCCGGGCCAAGGGCCTGACCGGGCGATTGCTCGGGGAGCCAGGTCGAGATCGCCAGGTCGATCCACGGGCACTTCTCGAGAAAGCCGGGGATCGGATAGGCCGACGCGCCCGTCGAGAAAGGAACCTGCGTGTCGTAGACGCGAAGTCTCTGCCCGTTGCCCTCGCGCGGCAGCTCCGCGAGGCTTCTCGCTTCGACTCCCGCGAGATTCCGGAAAGCCTCGAGCAGGCCCCGCGCGATCGAGCGGTAGCGGCTGGTCGAGAGACACCCCTCGCAGACCAGCGACTCGCGAAAGAGCGACGGGTCCGTGTAGCGGAAGCGCGTTT
>JBKJWL010000096.1:0-9623 GCA_046716885.1 Thermoanaerobaculia bacterium
CTCTCGCTCGCTACACCCACTGGCTGCACACCATGTGGCCGGCCGGGACCGTCGAGAAGCTGCCCGAGACCGGAGAAGACGGATTGACCGCCGTCCCGGGCGTCCGGATCACGGGTGACCTCACCGGGATTCCGCTGCTGAAGTTCTCCTCCGACACGGGAGCGCGGGCCGTGCAGGCGATTCTCGCGGAGCCCGGCTTCGGCGGGCCGCAGGGCGCTTCGTCGGACGTCTTCGACCTCGCCATCGTCGGCGCCGGCGTGTCAGGTGTCGCCGCGGCGATCGAAGCGAAGAAAGCGGGCCTTCACTTCCGCATCTTCGAGGCTTCCGAGATCTTCGCGACCGTCGTGAATTTCCCGAAGGGCAAGCCCATCTACACGTATCCGGTCGGGATGACCCCCGCCGGCGACCTCCAGTTCCGCTCCGAGGTCCATCCGAAGGAGGTCCTGCTCCAGGACATGGAGAAGGAGCGCCGGAAGGCCGGCGTCGAGGTGACGGCGGCCCGCATCGAGCGGATCGAACGGCAGGGCGAGGCGCTCCTCCTCCATCACGGAGACGGGAAGACCCAGACGCGGGCGCGCCGCGTCATCGTTGCCATCGGACGTAGCGGCAACCACCGAAAGCTCGGCGTTCCCGGCGAGACGCTCGACAAGGTCTACAACCGCCTCTACGACCCGAAGGAGTTCACGGGACGCCAGGTCCTCGTCGTGGGCGGCGGGGACTCGGCCCTCGAGACGGCGATCGCGCTCGGGACCTCCGGCGCGCACGTGACGCTGTCGTACCGCAAGAAGGAGTTTTCGCGGCCCAAGCCCGAGAACGTCGAAAAGATCCGGCTGCTCGAGAAGAACCCGGCGGCGCGGGTGGAGATCGAGCATCCCTCCTCCGAGCGCGTCACGACCGCCACCGGCGCTTTCATGAAGAACGACCCCGCGCACCCCGGTTCGATTCGCCTCGCGCTCGGGACAGAGGTCGTCCGGGTCGAGCCCACCCAGGTCGTCCTGAAGGGCGAGTCGGGGACACCGTCGACTCTGGCGAACGACGTCGTCTTCACCATGCTCGGCCGCGAGGCTCCGCTCGACTTCTTTCGCCGTTCGGGTATCCCGATCCGCGGCGAGTGGAAGGCGTCGACCTGGGCGGGCTTCGTCGGCTTCGTCCTCTTCTGCGTCTTCCTCTACAACTGGAAGGCGGGCGGCGCCGTCAACCAGTATTTTCAGAAGCACGGGCTCTTCCCCTACAACGTTCCGGCTCTGTCGAGCGATCGGTCGACACTCCTGGGGACGCTCGCGGTCTCGCTGAGGGATCCCGGCTTCTACTACTCGCTGGCCTACTGCACCGCGGTGCTCGCCTTCGGCATCCAGCGCATCCGGCGTCGCAAGACCCCGTACGTCACGCGGCAGACGGTCGTCCTGACGCTCATTCAATGGATCCCGCTCTTCCTGTTGCCGTTCGTGGTCCTGCCCTGGCTCGGAAACAACGGCGTCTTCGATGCCGGATTCGGAAAAACCTTCGCCGACAACCTCTTCCCCCCGGCCGACTACGGGCACGGACGCGAGTACTGGCGGGCGTTCGGGTTCATCCTCGCCTGGCCGCTCTTCATCTGGAACGTGTTCTCGTGGAAGCCGATGCCCTGGTGGCTCGCTATCTGTTTCGTGCAGACGTTCGTGCTGATCCCGCTGATCATCCGCCGCTGGGGCAAGGGCGCCTACTGCGGCTGGATCTGCTCCTGCGGAGCGCTGGCCGAGACGATGGGCGATGCGCACCGGCAGAAGATGCCGCACGGACCTCTCTGGAACCGCGTCAACATGGTCGGGCAGGCGGCGCTGGCGCTGTGCCTGCTTCTCTTTCTCGGCCGCGCGATCTCCTGGACCTGGCCGAAAACCCGAATCGGCGCCGCCGCGGGCAAGTTCTATGACGGCCTGCTCTCGGGCTGGCACCCGTTCGGGATCGAGCTCAACTACTACCACCTCGTCGACATGTTCCTGGCCGGGATCGTCGGCGTCGGCTTCTACTTCTGGTTCTCCGGGCGCGTCTGGTGCCGGTTCGCCTGCCCCCTCGCGGCCCTCATGAACATCTACACGCGCTTCTCGAGGTTCCGTATCTTCCCGGAGAAATCCAAGTGCATCTCCTGCAACGTGTGCACGTCGGTGTGCCACCAGGGCATCGACATCATGAATTTCGCCAACAAGGGGCTTCCCATGGAAGACCCGCAATGCGTGCGGTGCTCGGCGTGCGTCCAGGCGTGCCCGACGGGTGTGCTCTCCTTCGGCCGCTACGACGGGAAGGGACTGCCCGTGCTCGACCGCCTGCCGGCGTCGCCGGTGCAGATGGCGGAGGCCTCGGCGGCGGCGCGGCGAAGCGGCCGATTCTCTGGGTAGTCCGCGGGTGACGGCACGACCGGCATGACGTATGGTCAGAACGATGGGGACCGCGAAGATCGCCGTTACGCTCAAAAGAGACGTCCTCTTTCGGCTCGATAAGCTCGTGGCGGCGGGGCGGTTTACCAGCCGCAGCCAGGCAATCCAGCTCGCGGTCGAGAAGCAGATCGAGCGAGTCGAGCAGCGCCGGTTGGCTCGCAAGTGCACGAAGCTCGACCCGAAGTCCGAGCAGGCGCTCGCCGAGGAAGGCGCCTCTTACGATCTCGAGGGATGGCCAGAATACTGAGAGGCGACGTCCTCTGGGCCGACCCGGATCCGATCCGCGGCCGCGAAAGGGTCGGGAGGGCCGGTCCTCGTCGTCAGCCACGATGTTTTCAATCAGCGATCTCGGAACCGTCATCGCGATGGCCGTGACGAGTCAGCCGCAGCGCGCCGGCTTCCCGCTCACGGTCACGCTCAACGACCCGGCCCTGCCAAAGCGGTCGTGGGTCAAGGTCGGCCAGGTCCGAACGCTCTCGGTCGAGCGCCTCGGAAAGAGGATCGGATCCGCCTCACCCGAGGAGCTCCTTCAGGTGACCGAGGGCCTGGCGGAGATCGTCGGGCCGTAGGCGCGCACCTATCCGCGACCGTGCGCCACCGACTCGACGCGGAGTAGCTTCTAGGCCAGCTCCGCGGGCGGCGTCGTGAGGAGGCGCGCGCGGCGGTCGCGCCGCTCGAGAGCGAGGCGCACGAGCTCGTCGAGCAGCTTCGGAAGAGGCAGGCCGCTCGCCTCCCAGAGCTTCGGGTACATCGAGATCGCGGTGAAGCCTGGAAGCGTATTGATCTCGTTGACGAGGACGCGGTCGGTGCCGCGCTCGAGAAAAAAGTCCACCCGCGCCATCCCCGAGACGTTGCAGAGACGGAACGCCTCGACCGCAAGCCGCCGTGTCTCACTCGCCACCGCATCGGAGACGGGTGCCGGGATCAGCAGCTTCGCCTTGTCGTCCCGGTACTTGTCGTCATAGTCGTAGAATTCGTGGCCCGGCACGATCTCGCCTGGAATCGACGCCTTGGGATCGTCGTTTCCGAGGACCGCGCACTCGAGCTCCCGGGCGTCGATCCCTTCCTCCACGAGGACGCGCTCGTCGTAACGCAAGGCGAGCGCGATCGCCGGTCCGAGGTCTTCGGCCCGCTTGACCTTCGTCACCCCGACCGACGAGCCCCCGCAGGCCGGCTTGACGAACACGGGCAGGGGCAGGTCCGCCGCGAGCGGGGTGTCGGCCGCGCTCCGGAGCACGGCGGCCCGCGGCGTCGGGATGCCCGCGTCGCGCAGGAGCGCCTTGAAGACCGCCTTGTCCATTCCGATCGCTGAAGCGGTGACGCCCGCGCCGACGTACGGAATCCCGACGGTCTCGAGGAATCCCTGCAGGACGCCGTCCTCTCCCGTCGTGCCGTGGATGATCGGGAACACGACATCCGCCAGGCCGGGCAGGATCTGCGCCGGCACGATCTCCTCGGCCCCCTTCTTGACCGGCTCGGAGCTCCGAAACCTCTCCGGCACCAGGCCCGCCGAAAGGAGTCTTGCCGACTCGAGAGCCGGCAGAAACCGCCCATCCTCGCCGACGGCGAGCGGGACGACCTCGTACTTTCCGGGATCGAGCGCACCGCAGATCGTGCGCGCCGAGATGCGGGAGACCTCGCGCTCGACGGATCTGCCGCCGAAGAGCACGACGACCCGCGTGCGGGTCACCAGGTCACCACGCGGACGTCTTCGACGGCGGGAGCCTGCCGCAGGCGCTCGAGGACCGCGGCCGAGGGGGCAGAATCGACGGCGATCACCGCCGCCGCGCGCGACCCGTCGCCGCGCGCCAGCGAGAAGTCGGCGATGTTGACACCCGACTCGCCGAGGATGGTGCCGACGCTCCCGACGACTCCGGGGACGTCGCGATTGCGGAGGTAGACGACCGTCCCTTCGGGCCGGAACTCGAGCGGCAGGCCGTCGACCTCCACCACGCGGGCGTCGCGGCCGGTGAAGAGCGTGGCGTCGGCTCTCGCCGTCGTGTTTCCGCCGGAAAGCGTCAGGCGCACCGAGCGCGCGTAGTTGCCTGGCTCCTCGTGCCGCGTCTCGCTGACGGCGAGGCCCCGGTCCTGCGCGACGTACATCGCGTTGACGTAGTTGACCGTCTCGGGAGTGTGCTTCTCGAGCGTCCCCTTCACGGCGGCCACCGTAACGGGCCGCAAGAGGTCCTCCGGCAGCCCCCAGGTCTCGACCGTCAGGCGCGTGAGATGGCCGGAGACGAGCGCCGACAGAAAGTGGGCCGTGCGCTCGGCCAGCCGCATCCAGCCCGACGCGCCTCCCGCGTCCTTGGGCCCCCGAAACGGCAGGTTGACCGCGGGAACGTACGGAGCGCCCGCCAGCGCCTGGAGAAGCGCCTCGACCGTCTGGGTCGAGACGCGCTCCTGCGCTTCCACGGTGGAAGCTCCCAGATGCGGCGTCGCGACGACATTGGGCAACTTCAGGAGCGGATCCTTCGGGTCGGGCGGTTCGGGGTCGAAGACGTCGAGCGCCGCGCCGGCGAGCCGTTTGTCCCGCAGCGCGT
This sequence comes from Thermoanaerobaculia bacterium, assembly GCA_046716885.1. GTDB lineage: Bacteria > Acidobacteriota > Thermoanaerobaculia > UBA5066 > Gp7-AA6 > DAHUXD01. The sequence goes on from JBKJWL010000096.1 coordinate 4,952, forward strand.
CATAGAGGGCGGAGCGATCGACGAGGCTCCCGCGGGCGACGTTGACGAGCACGGCTCCGGCTTTCATCCGCGCGAACTCGGGCGCTCCCAGGAGCGCCTTCCCCTGCGCCGTCGCCGTCGAGTGCAGCGTCACGACGTCGGACTGCTCGAGCAGCGTCTCGAGGGGCACGAGGGGCACGCCCATCTCCTGCGCCTTCTCGACGGGCAGGAACGGGTCGTGGCCGAGGAGCTTCGCCTCGAATGCCCGCGCGCGCGCGGCGACCCGCGAGCCCTCCTGGCCCAGCCCCACGATGCCGACGGTCTTGCCCGCGAGCTCGGAGCCGACGAACTTCGCCTTGTCCCAGCGTCCGGCCGCCATCGACGCGGAGGCTTCCGGCACCCGCCGCAGAAGCGCGAAGAGCAGCGCGAATGTGTGCTCGACGGCCGAAACGACATTTCCGGTCGGGGAGTTCAGCACGAGCACGCCCCGCGCGGAAGCGGCCGGCACGTCCACGTTGTCGACGCCGACGCCCGCGCGTCCCACGACGGAGAGCTTCGGCGCCGCGGCGAGAAGTGCGGCGTCCACCTTCGTCGCGCTCCGCACGAGCAGCGCGTCGGCGTCCTTCAGCGCAGCGAGGAGCTCTTCGCGCGAGGCCCCGGCCAGGTCCACGACCTCGTGCCCGGCCGCGCGGAGCATGTCGAGGCCGGCCGGCGAGATCCTCTCGGCGACGAGGACGCGGCTCACGCGGCAGCCTCGTCTGCGCAGGAGTCGAGCACGGCGAGGAGGGCCTCCAGCGAGGCGATGTCCACGTCCCCCATGTGGCCGATCCGGAAGGTCGAGGCCTTCCACTTCCCGTATCCGCCGCCGATCGTGTAGCCGCGCTCCTTCGCCTTCGCGACGAGCGACTCGGAAGAGACTCCCGCCCGGGGCTTGACGCACGACACGGTCCACGAGCGTCCGCCCTCGGGCGGGACGTGGACGTGGCCGCGCTCCCGCGCCCACGCCTCCACGCGGCGCCGCATCGCCTCGTGCCGCGCCCAGCGACCCTCCATCGTCTCGCTCAGGATGTGATCGAGCTGGAGGTCGAGCGCGAAGAGGTGCGGTGTGGAGGGCGTGTAGGGAGTCTGGTGCTTTTCGGCGAAGGCCTCCGCCTCCGACAGGCGCAGGTAGTGCGCCCGCGACCGCTCGCGCGCCCGCGCCCGGTACCGTTTCGAGGCGAAGGCGACCCCGAGGCCGGGCGGGAGCGCCAAAGCCTTCTGCGAGCCGGAAAGGGCGAAGTCGAGGCCCCACGCGTCCGATTCGACGGGCGATCCGGCAATCGAGGTCACGACGTCGGCGAGCACGAAGGCGTCCGATTTCTCGCGCACCACCCGAGAGATCGCGGCCAGATCGTTGAGCGCGCCGGTCGAGGTTTCCGAGTGCACGACCGTGACGGCCTCGTAGCGGCCGTTCTCCAGCGCGCGGCCCACGTCGGCGGGATCAACCGGGACTCCCCAGGGCGCCTCGACCAGGTCCACCGCGAAGCCGAGGTCGCGCGCGCACGCCGCCCAACGCTCGGAGAAGGCGCCCGAGGCGATCGCGAGGACGCGCTGGGGCATGAGGTTGACGAGCGCGGCCTCCCAGAGGCCCGTCGCGGCCGCTGTCGCCGTGAACACGAAGCCTTCCGTGCGGAACACCTTCTGCAGGCGCGGCGGAATCCGCGCGTAGAGGTCGGCGAAAGCCTTGCCGCGGTGCCCGATCGCCTCGTGCGCCATTGCCTGGCGCACGGCGTCGCGGACCCAGACGGGCCCGGGAAGGAAGAAACGCACCTGCCCGGGCCGCCCGCCCGTCGGATCGAAGGTCGGCGTCATGGAGCCGGCGATTCTACTGGAGGCCCCGGCCGTTCCGGTCGAGCCAGTCCGGGAGGTCGGCGATCGAGTCGAGGAATGCGTCGGGCACGAGGGCGGCGAGCTCCTCGCGCGTGCGGGAACCACCGGGAATGAGCACGACGGGGCAACCGGCCGCGCGGGCGAACTCGAAGTCGACCTCCATGTCCCCGACGACGAGCGTGCCCTCCGGCGTGGCGCCGGCGGCCTCCATCAACTGACGCAACATCGTCGGGTCGGGCTTGGCGGGCGTGTCCGCGTCGGGCCCGCCCACGGCGCGAAACCGGCCGCCGACGCCCTTGGCGTCGAGGATCATCCGAGAGAACGCCGCCGGCTTGTTGGAGGCCACGGCCATCGGATGCCCGCGCGCGGCGAGTGTCGCGACGGCCTCGGCCACGCCGGGCAGCAGGTGCGACTTCTCGACGGCGACGAGCGGATACCGCGCGCGGAAGAGGCGCACGCCCTCCGCGGCGCGCGCCGGCCCGACGGCCTGCTCGAGCAGCTTCTCCAGACCGTGCCCCACCATTGCGCGGATCTGCGCGGCCGGCGGCGGCTTCTCGCCCAGCCCCTCCATCGCGTGGCGGAGGGCGTCGCCGATCGCCGCGTAGCCGTCGATGAGCGTGCCGTCGAGATCGAAGACGACGAACGCCGGCATCGCGATCGCGGTCAGGTCTGCGCCGTCTTCCGGCGATCGAGTCCCGCCAGCCGCAGGACCGTCGCGACGATGGCGTCCCAGTCCCCGAAGGACAGTGTGGGCACCGAGCCGGCGAAGGGGCCGTCCGAGACCCGCGCGGCGGGATCGAACACGTCGGGCCGCGCAATGCCGGTACGGATGACCTCGATCTTCGGAATCGGCAGAGACTTGTATCCCTCGACGAGCACGAGATCGCAGCCGCTGAACTCGCGCCGCAGGACTTCCTCGATCGTCTCCTCTTGCCCGAACCGGCGCGCCGTCGCGCGGCGCGGGGTCATGAGTGCCGCCACCGCCGCCCCGGCCGCCGCGTGCCGCTGCGAGTCCTTGCCCGCGACGTCGTCCTCCACGTCCCGGCTGGTGTGCTTGATCGTACCGACAGTCAAACCCCGGGCCTTCAGCCGCGGGACGAGCTCCACGAGGATGCTCGTTTTGCCGGAGTCGTGGCCGCCCACGAACGCCACGACCGCAGGCCGCCGGTCCGGGTACAACAGGTAGGGCTCGCGCCGCGCGTAGAAGGCCTGCGCCGCGTCGAAGTGACGCGCGATCTCGGCACGGAGGTTTCCGCCGCCGTCGATCATCTGCCGGAAGCTCGGCGAGCCCGTCAAGAGATCCACCGCCGGCCGGTCGTCGAACTCGTAGGGCTCGGTCCGCCAGCGAAAGTCGAGCGGCGCCAGCCGGCGAGCGGCCTCGATGACACGCAGGCCCGTCTGGAACGGCCGGAATGCGGCGGAATCGGTCACCCGGAGCAGAGCGCCGCCGCAGTTCACGCCCGCGTACTTGTCGAACATCGGCCGGAACCGGAGAGGAAGGAACTCGGCCCCCGGCAGCATGAGCGCGTTGAGCGAGTCGGTGAGCGCCAGGCTGTCGAGCCACGGCGCGCCGAAGATCTCAAACGGCCGCGTCGTGCCGCGGCCCTCCGAGAGGTTCGTTCCCTCCAGCAGACACATTCCCGGGTACACGAGCGCGGTGCCGGGCGCGGGCATGTTGGGCGAGGGCGGAATCCAGGGAAGGCCGGTGTCCGCGTAGGGCATGTCCCGCGCCCAGCCCGCGGCCTCGCAAACGACGAGGTCGATGTCGAGCCGGCGCTCCGCCACGAAGAGCCGCGCCAGCTCTCCGGCCGTCATGCCGTGCCGCACCGGGATCGGATGCAGTCCGACGAAGGTCAGGTACCCCGTGCTCTGCGGCGCGCCCTCGACGGCGCCTCCGATCGGATTCGGTCGGTCGCACACGATGAAGCGCAGGCGCGAGGCCGCGCACGCCTCGATCGCGAGGAGCATCGTCCAGATGTAGGTGTAGTACCGGCTCCCGACGTCGGCCACGTCAAAGACGATCGCTTCCAGGTCGGCGAAATCCTCGCGCCGTGGCTTCAGGCTGTCGGCCTTCGCCCCGTAGAGCGACACGACCGGCAGGCCCGAGGGCCCGTGGACCGCCGTCCCGACGGCCTCCATATAGACGGCGCCGCCGTCCACGCCGTGCTCGGGACCGAACAGGCGCACCAGCCGCACGTTCTGCGCCGCACGCAGCGCCTTCCAGGTGGGAACGCCGGCCGAGGTGACGCCCGAGTGGTTGGTGATCAGGCCGATGCGCCGGCCGGCCGCCGGCCAGGGACTCTCGGCGAGCGCGTCGATTCCGAGGCGGACCTTGGGCACGCGCGCGATCTTAACGCGACGCGTCGGGATGCGCGGGACTGGCTCCCTGGATGAGCGCGATGGCGTGCGGCACGAGGCCGAGAATCGCCGTCAAACAATCGGCGGCGCCTTTGGGCGAGCCCGGCAGCGCGACGACGAGCGTCCCTTTGCGCACGCCGACGACCTGTCGCGAGAGATACGCGGCCGGAAACTCGCGGGAGGTCTCGGCCCGCATCTTCTCCGCCAGCCCCGGGACCTCGAACTCGACCGCCTGTCGCACACCCTCGGGTGTCCGGTCGCGTGGCGCCACGCCGGTCCCTCCCGTCAGCACGATGAGATCCGCTTGCCCGGCGTCCGCGCGGAGGCGCACGGCACGGGCAACCTGGTGGACGTCGTCGGGGATGGTCTCGCGCGCGACGACCCGGTGCTCGATCCCCGAGGCGCTCAGGGCCTGCTCGCAGGCGGGTCCCCCGAGGTCGGACCGGGCGCCCGCGGCCACGCCGTC
>JBKJWL010000097.1:0-4141 GCA_046716885.1 Thermoanaerobaculia bacterium
TTCGCGACCACGTCGGCCGGGTGCGTCTGGTGCTCGTCGTACTCGGCCGCCTTCGGCCGGATCTCCTTGGCGGCGAACTCGCGCGCGAGCTCGCGCAGCGAGCGCTGCTCGTCGGTCAACGCGAACGAGACGCCCGTGCCGACGCTGGCGATCGTGTTCATGCTGGCGATCGTGGTCATCCTGGCCTCCTGCGTCTCCGTCGATTGAACAGTCAGTCAACAGTTTACGGAAGGTGGTGAGAAACCGTCAACCGCGCTCATTGGTCTCGGTGAGTGGCGAGCGACCCAGGAGTGCGAATGACGCCTCGACGGCCGGGCCGATCCCGAGCACGAAGGCCAGCGTGCCGACGCCGACGGGGCCCCCGAGCGCGAACCCGATCGCGGTGACAGCGGCCTCGATCGCAGTCCGAACGACTCCGACCCGCCGGCGCGTCCGTCGTGTGAGTGCGAGCATCAGCGAATCTCGTGGACCGGCGCCCATCGCGGCGCCGATGTAGAGGGCGGTGGCCAGGCCGATCAGGCCGATCCCGCCGACGAGCAGGGCCGCGCGTACAGGAAGCCGCGTCGCCGCCAGGCTTTCGAGCGCCTCCACGTGGAGGAGCAACTCGACGAACACGCCGATCAGGATCGCGTTCGCGACCGTCCCCGGCCCGATGTGCGCGCCGAGCCGCCAGGCGGTCGCGACCACGACGACCGCGATTACGACGTTGGCCATCCCGAACGACAGGGGCGTGTGCTCGGCGACACCTTGGTTGAGGACGTCCCACGGCGAGAGCCCGAGCCTCGACTCGACCAGCAGCACGATCCCGAGGGCAAACAGCGCGAGGCCCACCAGGAGAAAAACCGTGCGTCTGACGGGTCCGCCGCGGAGCCTCGGGACCTCGCCCGCGTGGTCCTTGCTCCGCTGCGCGTTCCTAGAAGCCGAGCTCGGCCTCGACGAGGACGAGCGTCATCCGCCCGACCCGGCCTTCCCGCTCGTAGACGACCAGCTTGTTGACCGAGCTACCGCCGGCGCCCTCGACGGTCCGCATCCGTTCGCTCTCGAGGGGCAGCGCGACCTCGTAGACGCGACGAATCGCCGCCTCGAGATCGTCGACGATCTTGTTCACGCCAGCGACCCAGACGACCCGATCCGGGCCCCAGACATACGGTCCTTGCCGGCCGCCGCCCGCGTCGCAGCCGACGACCTGACCTGTGCGGGCAATAGCCTGGACACTGCCGAGGTAGACGTCGGCGAAGATCGAGTTGCGCTTGCGGAGCTCGAATCGTCGGTCGTCGTCGTCCTCGGCAAGCCACTCGGCGTTGCCGTACCGGACCCGGCTCGAGGCAGCCAGCGCGTCGGGCAGGCCGATCTGCTCGATCGTGGTCGAGCCGCCGTGGGAGACGAGCCCGCCGACCGGCAGGAGGGAGAGGACGAGGTCGCGCGCCTCATCGGCATCGGCGACGACACGAGGATCGAAGTTGCGTGCCGCCAGCGCGTCGAGGAGACGGTGGTCGATCGCCGGCAGAGTGCTCTGGAGGGATCTCATGCGGCCATGATGCTTCGGCTACGTTATTAGCGCCAGTCAAGTTAATCGTGCAACCCCTTAGCGAAACTGATACGTGGTTCGGGCTCGAGCTTCGCCACATCGTGGCCCTCGCTGCCGTCGCCCGCGCCGGCACGTTCGGCCGGGCAGCGGTCGAGCTCGGCTACACCCAGTCGGCAGTCAGTCAGCAGATCGCGGCGCTCGAGCGGATCATCGGCGAGAGGCTCATCGAACGACCAGCGGGCACGCGTGGCGCCTCGCTGACGGAGGCGGGAGAGACCCTCATCTGCCACGCGGAGGCGATCATGGCTCGCCTCGAGGCGGCCCGCGCCGACATCGCAGCCCTGCGCGTCGGCGAGGCGGGCAGACTGCGAATCGGTACCTACGAGAGCGTCGGCGCCCGGCTCCTGCCCGCGGTGATCGGCCGCTTCATCCGCGACTGGCCCGCAATCGACATCGGTCTCTCGGAGCCGCCGACCGACCGTGAGCTCTTCGACCAGCTCGAGCGCGGCGAGGTCGACCTCGCCTTCTGCAGCCTGCCGACTCCGGACGGGCCCTTCGACGCGCTCGAGCTGATGAACGACCCGTATGTGCTCCTCGTCCCGACCGATGGCCCGCTTGCCGACCGCGATTCGCTGACCCTCGACGACCTCGGGACGACACCAGTCGTCGGCGCCGATGTGAGCGGCGCCAAGCTCGAGGAGGCCCTGCGTGCGAGCGGACGAAGGCTCGAGTTTTCGTTCCGCTCGGACCGCAACGCGACCCTCCAGGGCCTGGTCGGCGCCGGCTTCGGCGTCGCCTTGATTCCGCTCCTGGCGGTCATGCGCGGCGACGAGGATCGCGTCAAGGTCGTGCGACTCGCCCCTCCCATGCCGCCACGGCGGCTCGCCGTCGCCTGGCACCGCGACCGCCACCGGTCAGCCGCCACACGCGCGTTTATCGACGCCGCCCGCGAGACAAGCGAGGAGCTCGAGCAAGAGTTGCTCACGTCTGTACCGCGACCGCGCGCGGCCCGGTCGCCTTGACACGATCCTCATGGGTCGCGGCTACCGTGAGCGGCCGGCAGATGGCACTACGACTCGCGAAACTCCTCGCCGCGACGATTGTGGCCGCGTCCCTGCTCGCCCCCGGCGCGGGTGGAGTTCCTGATCGACGGCGTCCTACGCGGCGCCGACATCGCTGCTCCCTACAACCTCGGCTGGAACGCCTCGGCGGAATCCCCCGGCGAGCACCGGCTGACGGCACGTGCGACCGGGAAGAGCGGCAAGGTCGTCGCAGCGACCGTCACGGTCACGGTGCCCCCAGCGAGCGCCGGTACCGCAACACCCTGACGACCTTCGCATCGAGCACGCCCGTCCTCGCGAGCGGGACGAGGGCATCGGCCATCCTCCCGGCGTCGCGCGCGCTCGTCGTCAGCACCAGATCGGCCCCGGCCAGGAGCGCGAGCCGCGCCCAGTACGGGGCGTAGGGACTGCCGAGGACGCCGAGCGAGTCCGTGATCGCGACGCCGCGAAAGCCGAGTGTCCGCAGCAGCCGGTACGTCGCCGCTTCGAGCGAGGCGCGCCGGGGGCCGAGCCGTGGGTAGATCGCGTGCGAGACCATCACGCACGGCACCCCCGCCTTCACGGCCGCCCGGAACGGGGCAAGGTCCTGCGTCCGCAACACCCCGTACACCCGCGCCTCGTCGGTCGAGACAGGAGTCGAGCCGAGGCCGGGAAAGTGCTTCACGCACGCAGCCCGCCCGAGACCGCGCGCGAACGCGACCCCGTACTCCGGCCGCGCAAAGTGCCGGGAGCCGAGCGGTCCTTCCGGGAGGTCGAGCACGGGCGCAAGGTCGACGTGGACGCCCACCCGGCGGAGCGCCGCCGCCGTCGCGCGGCCCGCGGCGCACGCCTCGGCGCCGCTGCGATAGCGGGAGGCCGCCTGCCAGGGAGCGATCTCGGCGAACGTCTTCACGGTCCCGCCCTCCTGGTCGGCGAAGAAGAGCGAGCCGCGCGGACGCGGCAAGTTCGTCGTCCACTGCCGCACGAGCTCGCCGCCGAATCCTTTCGGCGCCGGCATCCCGGCAACGACGAGGAGCGCCGCCTTCTCCCGTGGCGCCATCGCCGCGACCTGCACCTCGACGGGCGCACCGCCGAGCAGGAGCCCGAGCGCGCTGAGCGCCGCAGCGATCACGGCACCGGACGCTACCTACAGGCCGACGCCGACGAGCCGGAAGAACCAGAGCGCGCTCGTGTACCAGACCGCGATCAGCATGGCGAAGAGGAGCCCACCCGCCACCGGGAGTACGGGCGTCGGAAAGCGCTTCAGCCTCACGATCGTGATCTTTGCGGCGTACGCGCCGTAGAAGCCGCTGCCGAGGAGCGAGTGCCAGAGCACTCGGTCGTCGCCACTCTGGAAGCCGAGTTTGAAGATGCAGTGGTAGGCGACCGGCAGCGTCGCCACGAACGCGAGCCGCCCCGTCCAGCGGTGCACGGGATTCACCCACCCCGGCTTCGACCACGGGAGCTTGTGGAAGATCCAGGCGGCGGTGAAGAGCTGGACCAGCGCGAGCGCGGTGGCTGCGCTCACGAGCCACGCCTTCATGTGGATCGGGTCGCTGAAGAAGAGGTCGAA
>JBKJWL010000098.1:0-10205 GCA_046716885.1 Thermoanaerobaculia bacterium
GTGGAACCCGACACCCTGGCGGTATCGGAAGACCTCGTCCGCCTCGAACGTCGCCGCCGCGCCCCAGAGAGCCGCGGCCGCGTACGCGGCGACGAGCAGGGCGCGCAGACGGCCCGGCCAGCGGGTCCGAGCCGGCTCCGCCTCGCCAAGCGCAACCGACGCGACGAGAAAGAACAGGAACACCACGTCGGACGCGAACCAGTGCGAGCCGGTCAACAGCGTGACGAGAAAGGCCAGCAGGGCAGCTCCGGCGCCCGCCTCGAGGGGGGCGTTGGCGATCCTGCCCCGCGCGGCCCAGGCCTCGCGCGCGAGCACCGCGGCGAGGCCGAGCGTCAGCAGGAACCCGACGATTCCCGTCTCCGCGAGCGCCTGGAGATAGGCGTTGCCCGGGTTGTCCCGCATGGGGAGCGCGCGCCCCTGCTCGTGCAGGAGATTCGGAAGCTGCCACGGGAAGGCGCCGAGGCCCGCGCCCGCGACCGGCTCCTTGCCGAAGAGCCGTACCGCGCTTTCCCAGAGGATCGGACGCGCCGACGCGCGGTACTCGAACGGGAGGCTCGGGTCGAAGAACTGGGCCACGCGCGCGCCCACGCTGCCCCGCGACCCACCTCCCAGCACCAGGAGGCCGATGGCCAGGAGCAGGGCCGCGGCGGCGGCACCGAGCAGGGCCCGTGCCCGCAGGGACAGCCGCGGCGACAGGAAAAGAATCAGGAATCCGAGCCCGGCGGCGAAGAGGCCGCTTCGGGAGCCCGACAGGACGAGCCCGGCCGCCAGCAGGACGGCTAGAGCCGCCGCGGCGGCCCGGCGCCGCCCGGGCGACAGCAGGCGCGCCGCGGTCACCACGAGCGCGAGCGCGCAGAGGAGTCCGAGCGCGTTGGGATCGATGGCGCCGCCGGAGAGGCGCCCCGTCATTTTCCAGAAGCCGCTCGTCTCCCCCGGCAGCAGGCCGAGACGCTGCAGGACAGCTCCGACCGCCGAAAGCCCGGTGGCCGACAGCGCTGTCAGGAGCGCGGCCTTGCGCAGCGCAGCACCCGCGCGGCGCAGGATGAAGAAGAAGCCCGCGCCGGAAGCCAGGACCGCAAGCGCGAGGAGGCTCTCGCGGATCGCCGCGGTGTCGAGAAGGCCCTCCACGTTGACGGCGCGGAGCCGGAGGCCGTGCGCCAGGGCCCAGAGCGTGCGCGCCCGCGCCAGCGCGAGGAGGGCCGCGAGGGTCCAGACGGCCGCGAGCGCCCGAACCGCGGAGTCCGCTCGCGAGGGGTCGGGCCGATTCTCGAAGTCGTAGAGGAAACGGAAGGTCCAGCCCGCCGCGAAGCCGCCAAAGAGGAGGACCGGCCAGGCGATCGCGTCGGCCCCGCCGAAAAGCCGATCGCCCAGGCCGGCCAGCGGGAACAGAAAAGAGAAGGCGAGCAGGCCGCGGTTCGGGCTCCAGGCCGACAGCAGCGCCAGGCCGAGGGCCAGCGCCAGGACCGGGAGCCGGTCGCGGGCCGCGGGCGGGAAGCCGACGGCGAAGACCGCGAAGAAGCCGGCGGCGACGAGCGCCAGGAACAGAAGCCGGACGGCGCCGCCCGGCCGCCGCGCGGATTCGCCGTTCACGGGGTCATCCGCGGTGGTACTCCTGAAGGGACGCCACGCTCGTCGATTCCTCCTGTCGGGAGCGGATGCCCTCCACGGCTGCGGTCGCAGCGGAGAGCGTCGTCAGACACGGGATCGAGAGCCGCATGGCGGTCGCCCGGATGGCCGCCTCGTCGAACCGGGACGCCTTCCCTAGAGGCGTGTTGATCACGAGCTGGATGTCTCCCGCCTCCATGAGGTCCACGGCCGTGGGGCTTCCTTCGTTCACCTTGAAGACCCGCTCGGCGTCGACCCCCGCCTCGCGCAGCGCATCTCGCGTCCCCTCGGTCGCGCAGAGGGCGAACCCCAGGTCCTTGAGCTCGCGCCCGATCGGGATCACCGCCGTCTTGTCATACGGATTGACCGTCAGAAACGCCCGCCCTGAGAGCGGCAAACGCGTCCCCACAGCCTCGCAGGCCTTCGCGAAGGCGTCCCCGAACCGCGGAGAGATTCCCATGACCTCGCCAGTCGATTTCATCTCCGGGCCGAGCAGCACGTCTTCGCCGGGAAACTTGCGGAACGGAAAAACCGGCGCCTTGATGAAGAAGTCGACGGGATCGCGCTCGGACGGAAGGCCGAGCGAGGCGAGGGTGCGCCCCGCGGCCAGCAGCGCCGCCGCCCGCGCCATCGGCACCCCGATGGCCTTGGACACGAACGGCACCGTGCGCGAGGCCCTCGGGTTGACCTCCAGGACGTAGAGCTTGCCGTGCTGGATCGCGAACTGGATGTTCATCAGGCCCTTGACCGTGAGTCCGGACGCGAGCCGCCGGGTGGCGTCTCGAATCTCGGCCAGAAGCGGCAGGGGCACTTTCCACGGCGGCAGGACCGAGAAGGAGTCGCCGGAATGGATACCTGCCTCCTCGATGTGCTGCTGGATCCCGCCGATCCATGTCGTTGTGCCGTCGCAGAGTGCGTCCACGTCGAGCTCCACCGCGTCGTCGAGGAACCGGTCGATCAAGACGGGGTGCTCGGGCGAGCTCGCCACGGCCTGCTTGATGTAAGCGGCAAGGCGCGCCTCGTCGAAGACGATCGCCATCGCCCGGCCTCCCAGCACGTAGGACGGCCGCACCACCAGCGGATAGCCGATGCGGCGGGCGGCTTCGATGGCTCCTGCCTCGTCGCGCGCCTCGGCGTGGGGCGGCGCAGCGAGGCCCAGCTCCCCGAGGAGCCGGCCGAAGCGGCCGCGGTCCTCCGCGAGGTCGATCGACTCGGGCGAGGTCCCCCAGATCGGGTACCCGGCGGCTTCGAGAGCGCGCGCCAGCTTCAAGGGCGTCTGGCCGCCGAACTGCACGAGCACGCCGTCGGGCTTCTCGTTGTCGAGCACGGAGGCCACGTCCTCGAAGGTCAGCGGCTCGAAGTAGAGGCGGTCGGAAGTGTCATAGTCCGTCGAGACCGTCTCCGGGTTGCAGTTGATCATGATGGTCTCGAAGCCCTCCTCGGAGAGCGCGTAGCACGCGTGGACGCAGCAGTAGTCGAACTCGATCCCCTGCCCGATCCGGTTGGGGCCGCCGCCGAGGATCGCCACCTTTTTCCTGTCCGTGCGGACGGACTCGTTCTCGTCCTCGTAGGTCGAGTAGAAGTAGGGGGTCGACGCCTCGAACTCGGCCGCGCAGGTGTCGATCGTCTTGAAGACGGGAAGGACGCCGAGCTCGCGCCGCCGTGCGCGCACCGCGTGCTCGTCGCAACCCATCTTGCGAGCCAGAGCTCCATCGGAGAGCCCGAGGCGCTTGGCCGCCCGCAGGTCCTCGCGCGAGACTTCGCCCACGTTCCGGTTCACGAAGCCCTCCTCCGTCTCGACCATCCTCCGCACGCCGTCCAGAAACCATGGGTCGATCCGGGTGTGGCCGGCGATCTCCTCGACGGTCATCCCGGACACGAACGCGCGGCCCACGTGAAACAGGCGCTCGGCCGTGGGCTCCCGAAGCCTGGCGACGAGCTCCTCGGGTGGCAGCGGCCCCCGGCCATCGTCGAGGCCGTCGCGCCCGATCTCGAGGGATCGGATCGCCTTGCCGAGCGCCTCCGGGAAGGTCCGTCCGATCGCCATCGCCTCCCCCACCGACTTCATTTGGATCGTGAGGCGCGCGTCGGCGAGCGGAAACTTCTCGAAGGTCCAGCGCGGGATCTTGACCACGACGTAGTCGAGCGAGGGCTCGAAGGAGGCCGGCGTCTTCTTGGTGATGTCGTTGGGGATCTCGTCGAGGTGGTAGCCCACGGCCAGGAGGGCCGCGATCTTGGCGATCGGAAAGCCGGTGGCCTTGGAGGCCAGCGCGGAAGAGCGCGAGACCCGCGGGTTCATCTCGATCACGACGCGTCGCCCGGACGCCGGATCCACCGCGAACTGGATGTTGGAGCCGCCCGTGTCGACGCCGACCTTGCGGATGACCGCCTTCGCCTCGTCGCGCATCGCCTGGTACTGGCGGTCCGAGAGCGTCATCTGCGGGGCGACGGTGATCGAGTCGCCCGTGTGCACGCCCATGGCGTCGAAGTTCTCGATCGAGCAGACGATGATCACGTTGTCCGCGGTGTCCCGCATGACCTCGAGCTCGAACTCCTTCCAGCCCTCGAGGGACTCCTCGATCAGGACGTCGTGGGACGGCGACTCCGACAGGCCGTTGAGGGCGATCTGACGGAAATCCGCCTGCGTCCGGGCCGTGCCTCCGCCCGAGCCTCCGAGGGTGAAGGAGGGACGCACCACGACGGGCAGGCCGATCTCCTTGGCCACCGCCTCGGCCTCAGCCAGCGAGCGTGCCCGCCCGGAGCGGGGCACCTCGGCGCCTATCTCGAGCATCGCCTTCTTGAAGAGGTCGCGGTCCTCCGCCAGACGCATCGAGTGCTCGTTGGCACCGATCAGGAGGACGTTGCGCTTCTCGAGCACCCCCCGCTCTGCCAGCGCGAGGGCGAGGTTGATGGCGGTCTGCCCCCCCACCGTGGGCAGGATGGCGTCCGGCCGCTCGCGCTCGATGATCCGCTCCAGAAACTCCGGAGTCAGGGGCTCGATGTAGGTCGCGTCGGCGAGCTCGGGGTCCGTCATGATCGTCGCGGGATTGGAGTTGACGAGGAGAACCCGGTAGCCCTCGCGCCGCAGCGCGCGGACGGCTTGCGTCCCGGAGTAATCGAACTCGCATGCCTGGCCGATGACGATCGGTCCCGACCCGATGACGAGGATGCTTTTGATGTCGTCGCGCTTCGGCACCCGGCGGGGAGTATAGCCGCCGCCGCGGGGTCGATTCCGTGTAGGATTCTGCGGCAACAAGGGAGGATTCATGCACTGGAAGTCCCCGCTCGCTGCGCTCGCCGCCGTTCTCGTCGCCGCGGTCTGTCCGGCCGCCGACGCCCAACCCGCCCCGCTTTACGGATCCGGTCCGGCCGCCGCATACCCGCCGGGGATCACGTCGGCTCCCAAGGATTTCGGCCCGGGCACGACGATCACGTCTTACTCGTTCGTCGCCCTGCGCCCCTTCGATTCGACGTTCGGCTATTTGAGCGGCCCCGGGACGACCACGGGGTTCGGAGTCTGGCCCACCGGCTACTCGACCGCGCCGCTCGGAACGATCTTCGCCGCCAATGTGGACATTCCGGAAGGGGCGGTGATCGACTTCGCCCGGGTCAACGTCTGCAACGCGAGCGGCGCGGACCCTCAGCTCATCTTCGGCCTGACGGGAGACACCGGAAGCATCGGAAACGCCGTGTCGGTGGGGAACATCGGCGGCTGCATCTGGTACGGCACCGCATTGCTTGCCTACCCGACGGGGGCCAAGATCGGCCACTTCCGCAATTTGTACGTCAACTGGGGCTCCGCACCCACGAACGGCAGCGTGCTGGTCGAGGCAGCGGAGGTCGCGTGGCATCGCGCCGTCAGCCCGGCTCCTGCGACGGAGACCTTCGGCGACGTCCTGACCAGCCACCCGTTTTTCCAGTGGATCGAGGCGCTGGCGGCTTCCGGGATCACGGGAGGGTGCGGCGGAGGCAACTACTGCCCGAACAATCCGGTCACACGGGGGCAGATGGCCGTCTTCCTGTCGAAGGCGCTCGGCCTCTTCTGGGTGAACCCGCCCCTGGCGATCCCGGCTCCGTAGCGTCGTCAACCGCAGTGGGCGGCGGTCGTCGCCGCCCTTTCGCTAGTCGCGCGCGACGCCTCGGGGCGCTCGCCTCGGCGCCGCGCTGCAGCCGCCGTCGAGAATCGTTCCGCCCTTGCCGAGGCCGATCAGCCGCTCGCCCACCCAGGCGACGCCGAGAAGATCGTTCGAGGTCCCGGAGTCGCGGCGCGCCCAACGGCGCCCGTCGACGCTCTCGACGGCGAGGCCGTCCTCTCCGACGGCCTGATAGAGAGCCCCGGTCCAGGTCACCGAATAGAAGGGATGCGACCACTCGCGAGAGATCGGCGCTCGTGTTCGTAAAGCGCGGCGCCCAGCTCTCGCCGTCCGCGCTCCAGAGGGCCTCGCCCCCCGCGCCGACGGCCAGAAAGTCCGCTCCGCTCCAGACGACGTCGAGCAGGTCCGAGCTCGTGCCGGACGAAACGATCGCCCACTCCCCTCCGTCCTCGCTCGCGAGGATCGTGCCCGCCCGTCCCACGGCCACGTAGCGCCCGTTGCCCCAGGCGACCGCCTCGAGCGTGTTGCCCTGGGGCAGCGGGTTGACCCAGCTCCACGGCCCGCAGGTTTGGCCGCACACAACGGCCGCCGAGAACAGGAAAGGGACGACAGCGAGTCGGGCGATCGGCTTCGACATGGCGGCCTCGCTTGAAAGAAGAGGGTCCGAGTATCGCGGATAGAATCTACACAGGACCGCTCGTTCATGATTGGACAAACCGTCTCTCACTATCGCGTCCTCTCGAAAGTGGGCGGCGGCGGCATGGGCGTGGTCTACGAGGCCGAGGACCTGAAGCTCGGACGCCGGGTCGCACTGAAGTTTCTTCCCGAGGAGCTCGCCCTGGACGCGCAGGCCCTCGAGCGGCTGCAGCGCGAGGCGCGCGCCGCCTCCTCTCTCCAGCATCCGAACATCTGCACGATCTACGACGTGGACGAGCACGAGGGACGGCCGTTCATCGCGATGGAGTTGCTCGACGGGGAGACGCTGCGCGATCGGCTCGGCCCGGGTCCGCTCACACTCGACGCCCTGCTCGACCTCGGCACCCAGATCGCGGATGCCCTGGAGACCGCCCACGCCCGCGGCATCGTGCACCGGGACATCAAGCCGGCCAACATCTTCGTGACGAAGCGCGGCCAGGCCAAGCTGCTCGACTTCGGCCTGGCCAAGCAGGCGGAGGGTGGCGCCGCAAACGTCTCGGAGGACACCGAGCAGCCGACCGCGATGGAGGAGAAGCACCTGACGACTCCCGGTACCGCCATCGGCACCGTCGCCTACATGTCTCCCGAGCAGGCGCGGGGCGAGCCGCTCGACCCCCGCACCGACGTCTTCTCCTGCGGCGCCGTCCTCTACGAGATGGCGACCGGCCGCCAGCCCTTCGCGGGAAGCACCTCGGCGATCATCTTCGACGCGATCTTGAACCGCGCGCCGGTCTCGCCGGTCAAGCTCAATCCGGCGCTGCCGGCCGAGCTGGAACGGATCGTCAACACCGCGCTCGAAAAGGACCGGGACCTGCGCTATCAGGGCGCCGCGGAGCTGAAGACGGACCTGAAGCGCCTGAAGCGCGATTCGGACTCGGGCAGGAGCGGCAAGACGGCCGCGGCGGCGGCGGCCCCGAGAGCCTCGCGCTGGAGAGCGCCGACGATCGCAGCGGCCATCCTGTTCGCAGCGGCCGCCGTTGGATGGTGGGCCGTGCATCGCCGCTCCTCGCTGCCGGGCGCGCGGGGCCAGGTCACTCTGGCGGTCCTCCCCTTCCGGAACCTCAGCGGCGACGCCGCGACGGACCATCTCCGCCTCGCGCTTCCCGACGAGATCGTCACGACCCTCTCCTACATCCCGACTCTCGCGATCCGCCCCTTCGCGTCCACGCAGAAATACGCGAAGGGGGACGTCGACCCGCTGGTTGCCGGCCGCGAGCTGAAGGTGGCCGACGTCCTGACGGGCCACTTCCAGAAGGAAGGCGACCAGCTCCGCGTCACGCTCGAGGTGATCGACACCGGGTCGAACCGCCTTCTCTGGAGCGGCACCGCCAGCGCCGCAGCGAGCGATCCGATCGGCCTGCGGGAGCAAATTTCCTCGCGTCTTCGGCAGGGGCTATTCCCGTTGCTGGGCGGCGCGGCGGACGGCGCCGGAGCCGCCACCCGACCAAAAAGCGCCGAAGCGTACGATCTGTACCTGCGCAGCAAGCCCCTGACGAGCGACCCCGGGCCAAATCAGCAGGCCGTCGAGATGCTGGAGCGCGCCGTCGGGCTCGACCCGGAATACGCTCCCGCCTGGACCGCGCTCGGCCAGCGCTACCTGTACGAATCCCAGTACGGCCCGGACCGTTCGAAGGCCGCGGACTTTCTGGAGCGCGCCACGACGGCGCAGGAGCGAGCCCTCTCGCTCGACCCGAACCTGTCGGAGGCCGAGGTGGGTCTCATCCTCCTCCGGACCGGACAGGGCGACGACGCGGATGCCTACGCGAGGGCTCGAGACCTGGTGCGCCGCAGGCCGCAGAACGCGCGCGCCCACTTCGCGCTCTCCTACGTCCTGCGCTATGCCGGGTTGCTCGAGGAAGCGATGCGCGAGTGCGACGCGGCCCTCGCGGCGGACCCGCACAACCGGAGCCTGCGGTCTTGCGGCGTCGCCTTCGAGTTGAGCGGGAATCCGGACCGGGCCCGCCTCTACTTCCGGCTCGACGCGGGCTCGAACTGGGCGCGGCTCTACGAGGCGAGGGTGCTGCTCTGGGAGAAGAAGCTCGAGGAGGCGGCGAAGGCCTACGCCTCGGCCGGCGAAGCCGGAATCGCCCAACTTCTTGTCCGCAGCGGAACGGCCGCCGAGCGCGATCGCCTCGCGACCCAGGTCGAAGCAAGCGCGCTGCAGGACCTCGACGCCGAGCAGCACCACATCGTTGCGACCATTCTCGCGGCCGCCGGGCACTCCCAGGCCGGCCTGCGCATGCTCCGAAAGGCCGTCGAGGGCAACTACCTCTGCTACCCCTCGATGGACCGGGATCCATCCTTCGATTCGATCCGCCAGGACCCCGAGTTCGCCGCGATCCGCGCCGAGGCGATCCGGAGGCAGAGGGAGTTTCTCGTGCGACGCGGCGCCGCCTCCGGCCCGGGGAGCTAGCCCCCTCGCATGATCGGACAGACCGTCACTCACTACCGCGTCGTCTCGAAGCTCGGCGGAGGCGGCATGGGCGTGGTCTACGAGGCCGAGGACCTGAAGCTCGGCCGGCGCGTCGCGCTGAAGTTCCTGCCCGAGGAGCTCGCCCGGGACGCCCAGGCGTTAGAGCGGCTGCAGCGGGAGGCGCGCGCCGCCTCGTCCCTGCAGCACCCGAACATCTGCACGATCTACGACGTCGACGAGGACGCGGGCCGCCCGTTCATCGCGATGGAGCTGCTCGAAGGCGAGACGCTGCGCGAGCGCCTCGGCCCGGGGCCGCTCACGCTCGATGCCCTGCTCGATCTCGGAACCCAGATCGCGGATGCCCTCGAGACCGCCCACGCGCGCGGGATCGTGCACCGCGACATCAAGCCCGCGAATATCTTCGTGACGAAGCGCGGCCAGGCCAAGCTGCTCGACTTCGGCCTCGCCAAACAGGCCCACGCGATCGGCGAAGGCGCCGCGCAGGACACCGAGCAGCCGACCGCGATGGAGGAGAAGCACCTGACGAGCCCCGGGACGGCCATCGGCACCGTCGCCTACATGTCTCCCGAGCAGGCGCGGGGCGAACCGCTCGACCCCCGCACCGACGTCTTTTCCTGCGGTGCCGTCCTCTACGAGATGGCGACCGGCCGCCAGCCCTTCGCGGGAAGCACCTCGGCGATCATCTTCGACGCGATTCTCAACCGCGCGCCCGTTTCCCCCGTGCGCCTGAACCCGGAGCTTCCCGAGGAGCTTTCGCGCATCATCAACACGGCCCTCGAGAAGGACCGGGATCTGCGCTACCAGAGCGCGGCGGAGCTGAAGACGGACCTGAAGCGCCTCAAGCGCGACTCGGAATCGGGGCGAAGCGGCAAGACGGCCGCGGCCGCGCCCGCGGAGGTGCCGGCGCCCCGACGCGGCCGATGGAGAGTCCCTGTCATGGCGGCGGTTCTCGTCGTCGCCGCGGTCGGCGCCGGGTGGTGGGCCGCGCACCGCCGCCCTGGCGCTTCGGCCGCCCGCGGCCAGACCACCCTCGCTGTCCTCCCCTTCCGGAATCAGGGCGGCGACACGGCGACGGACTACCTGCGGCTCGCGCTTCCGGACGAGGTCGTCACGACCCTCTCCTACATACCTACGCTCGCGATACGCCCCCTCGCGGCGACGGAGAAGTACGCGAAGGGCGACGTCGATCCGCAGGCGGCTGGACGGGAGCTCCAGGTCGCGAACGTCCTCGCCGGCCACTTCCAGAAGGAGGGGGACAAGCTCCGCGTCACGCTCGAGGTGATCGACACCGAGAGCAATCGTCTCCTGTGGCGCGACACGTCGAGCGCCGCGGCGAACGATCTCATCGGCTTGCGGGAGCAGATCTCGGGGCGCCT
>JBKJWL010000099.1:0-3279 GCA_046716885.1 Thermoanaerobaculia bacterium
CGAACCTCCACGCGGTGCCGGCGGGGCTGCCCGACGAGACCGCGGCGTTCCTCGATCCGCTGGCGTCGGTCCTGCACGGGTGGGACCGGCTCTCGCCCGCGACGGGGACGCTTCTTGTTTACGGAGCGGGGGCTCTCGGGCTCCTGTGGGCAGCGACCGCGCGCGCCCGCGGCGTGCCGGCCATCGTCGCGGCCCGCGGAGGCTCGGCGCGGCTGGAGATCGCGCGGGCGTACGGCGCGGAGGTCCTCGACCTCGCGCGCAAACGGGAGGAGATCCTCGCGGAGCGCGCGGGGAGACCCCCGGCGATGGCGGTCGACTGCACGGGCGACGCGGAGGTTTGGCGGCGCCTGCCCGACCTCGTCGCCCCGGGCGGGAAGGTGCTCCTCTTCGGCGGCTGCGCCCCGGGTGCGGAGGTCGCGTGGGCGGCGGAGCGGCTGCACTACTCCGAGATCTCGCTCATCGGGTCTTTCCACTCCACTCCGGCGGACGCGCGGGAGGCCCTGCGGATGCTGGCCGCACGGGAGATCGACCCGTCGCCGCTCCTGACAGAGCGGGGCACGCTTTCCGACCTCCCGCGTTTCCTCGCGGCGCAGGCGGGGCGCGAGGGGATTCGGTACGCGGTGCGGCCGGCGATCGATTCGGTTCGCGCCTGAGTCAGAGCCCGCATCTTGCTTTCTCCGCGCCCGAACAGAGACCAATAAGCCGATAGGATCATCCTTGAGAATCGGCCGTGAGGCTTTATCTGGACACCTCTGTTCTCGGTGCGGTGCGCGACGAGGAAGACGCCCGTCGCGTGGCCACCAGCCGCGCGGTCCTGCAAAGCATCGCCGCTCGCGATCACATCGGTGTGATCTCCAACGTGGTTCAGGAGGAGCTGGAGCAAGCGCCCGATCACGTCAGACAGGCGATTCTCGCCGCGATCGCGGATATCGAGTTCGACCTCGTCCTCGAAAGCGAGGAAAGCCGGAATCTCTTCTCATCCTATGAGGCGCTGGAGGTGGTGCCGGCGCGATATCGAAATGACCTGCGGCACGTGGCGGTAGCGAGCGCGAGCCACGTGGACGCCCTGGTGTCGTGGAACTTTCGCCATCTGGTCAACGTCAGAACCCGGCGCGCTGTTCACAGCGTGAATGTCCGTCTCGGATATCCGCTGATCGAAATCGTCTCTCCCGAGGAGGTCTGAGATATGGAAGCAGAGAAGGGTCGGGAATCATCCTCGCTCGAGTGGATCCATCGCGTTCGCGAGGCGCACTACGAGAAGACGAAGGCACTTCCGCTCGTTTCGTGGCTCAAGGCTGTGGACCCGGAAGAGGCGGCGAGCGCCTGCGAGCGGCTCGGACTGAAGGTCAGGATCGTCCGGCGGGTTCCCGGGGGACCGGTTCGGGATTGACAGCCCCGGCGACCGTTGCTCGGTCATCAATTGGCCCATGAGGGAAGGGACAGTCTGCCTCGGTGTGCGCTCGCCGAATAAAGGCGAGACGAGGGGAATATGGCAACGCTAGGTATCCAGGATCTTCTGACGCTTCGTGGGTTTGACTTCAAGGGTAGGACCAAGCTCGTTCGCCATCTGGACTCCCGGTACGATGTTCATGACTTGCTGCGCCGGGACTGGTTAGAGGCGTATCAGAACTATCAAAAGAAGCCAGTCTTCGACGGCGTGGATCATGTCATTTCCTTCGTCGGGCTAGGTGGCAATAGAGCTCGGCTGCTCGGGGTCTATCGAGTTTTGGAACGACGACCGGGGAAGGATGTTGAACTACCACCCCACTGTCCGCACGTGGAGTGGAAATCAAACCCTTACCATTACGAACTCCAGCGACAGCCAGGCTTTGAAGATCTAGAGCACCGTGTAGTCATTGAGTGGGGCAAGGCCGCTCTCGCGTGGCATCAGTGGTTTTCAGACCGGCGAGTGCTTGAAATCCTCCCCGAGGGGCAGCTTCGCCAACTCTTCCGAGACTATTTGGAATTCACTCTTACGTACTCTGAACTCTCTCACCTCTATACGCACGAGGAAGCGAACAAGGATGGCGCGCGCGCCTAAAAGCAGTTGCTGGTGTCTACCTCATCTTGGCGACGACGACTGGAGCTCAGTACATCGGATCCGCCTACGACACGGATGGTATCTGGGGACGCTGGTCAGCGTATGCCCGCGACGGACACGGAGGGAACCGACTTTTGCGCGATCTTCGCGCGAGCGATGTCTCATATCCCGAAGCATTCACCTACTCGATCCTTCAGATTCTGTCGCCGAGTCTGGGATCGGCGGAAGTTCTCAAGTGGGAGGTTCGCTACAAGGAGAAACTCGGCAGCCGTGCCGTAGGGCTAGGGCTGAACGCGAACTAGCCCTACCAAGACGGCTCCTCCAAACTAAGGACACCACCTTCGCCCCCGTGCGGGGGCCTGGATTGAAACTCCACGATGCCCCTTTACCTCAGAACCCCTGTTCGCCCCGTGGGAGCGCGCCGGGCTTTACGCGACGGAACCGGGCGCGGAGAGGTGCCGGACGCGTGGAAACCCGCGCGCCGCGTTGAAGAGCCGCCGGTCCGCTGTCACGAACACGCAGTCGAGCTCCTCGGCCAGCGCCAGAAAACTCGCGTCGTAGAACGTGAGTTTGAGATCTCGCCCCAGGCGTGCTGTCCGGCGCAGGACGCCCGGTTCCGGGTTTTCGACGGCGATGGGCAGGCGGAGAACGTGCTCGATCGCGGCCACGATGCTGTTGGAATCGAGGCGGGTTTTCAGCAGCAGAAGGTTACCGAGCTCGTAGAGGAGGAGGGCCGGCACGGTGACCTCGATCGCCCGGCGTTGGATGACTCCGAGGAGCTCCAGCGCCTCGCTTCGGAGCTTCTCATCCCGAGTCTTGATCCACTTGATCAGGACGGAAGTGTCAACGACGATCTTTGAGGCCAACCGGACGCTCCCGATCCGAGCGGATGACCTCGGTCGAGTCCCATTTTCCTACCCACTCATCTTCCAGGCGGCGCAGGTGCGCCAGTCCGCTGCGCCAGGATCGGCGATCGGGCGTTGTTCGGATTGCTCCGCGGAGCGCTTCGCGGATCAACTCGCTGCGGGAACGGTTTTGAGACCGTGCCTCCGCGTCGACCTTCTTCAGAAAGTCATCCGGAAACGAGACCATCACCTTCGCCATCGCAAACCCCGGCAGGGATTTTAGCATGGCAATAATTCTTATATCCCTCACCGCACGCGGCTTTGTAGGATGATTCGAACCCGATGAAAGCCGTGCGCGTCGCCGCCGACGGGAGCGTCTCGGTCGTCGAGGCG
>JBKJWL010000100.1:0-8377 GCA_046716885.1 Thermoanaerobaculia bacterium
GCTCACTGCTGTGGGGTCACGGCTGAGATACTTAGGGATCACGGAAATCCAGCAGCAGCAGGCGAGTACTACCGTCGTGCGGTTGAGATTTACTTAGGCGTAGACATGGCGGCGTTCGCTGCGTATACCCGTCTCCTCCTCGCTGAGACGTTGGTGGCGACCGGGAGAGCCGATGAGGCAGTCGACGAAATAGTTGCGGCCCTTCCTATCATCGAGAGAGAGCAACTCGTGCGAGAAGGGATAGCCGCAGTGGGCCTTCTGAAGGCGTCTGTATCCCGGCGAAGGCTCGATTCAGAGGCATTGAAAGCTTTGCACGAAAGCCTTTTTCGGTCGAGGCAGGAGGCCGAGTCGTGACCCTCTGGCGCCGGCTCATCGAGGCCTGGAGGCGACGGCCGCGGCGTCCGCCGCAAAAGCCGCCGGAGCCGTCGCCGCGCTGGAAGAATACGCTTCCGTTCCTCATGTAACGCGAGTTCCCGGCCGGGCTTGGTATCTTCCCGCCGTGCGCACGGTGGTCTACCTCCACGGCTTCGCGTCGTCGCCGCAGGGGCGGAAGATTGCGCTGCTGCGGAACCTCCTTCCGGAGCCTGAGTACCGTCTCGTAGCCCCGGACCTGAATCGGCCGTCGTTCGAGAACCTGGATTTCGAGCAGATGGTCGACGCGGCGGTGGCCACGGCCGACGCCGAGAAGCCCGCGGTCATCATCGCGAGCTCGCTCGGGGCGCTCGTGGCGTTGGAGGCGGCGCGGCGGGGCGTCGAAGCTCCGCTGGTGCTGGTGGCGCCGGCGCTGGGGTTCGGCTCTCGGTGGACGGAGAAGCTGGCGCCGGGGGATCCGATCCGATTCTTCCACCACGGAGAGGGTCGGGAGATGCCGATCCACCGCCGGTTCTTCGAACAGATGGCGAATCTCGGCCACGAGCATGAGCCGCCGGGGCAGGCCGTTGTCGTCGTCATGGGAGAGCGAGACGAGAGCGTGCCCTTCGAAGGAGTGGAAAGGGTCTGGCGCAAGTGGGAGTCGTCTGGGCGCCTGGCGCCGGGTTCGCGCTTCATCGCGATACCGAACGGGGACCATGGTCTGGTGGGTTTCGTCGATCGGATCGCGGGTGCGGCGCGCGAAGCGATTCTGTGATTTGCTGGGCGCCCTGACCAAGGAGGAAACCATGAGAGGTCTTCGTCTGGCCGGCAGCACGCTGGGGGTTTGTTTCGTTCTGGCGGCAACGGCATTCGCTGAAGAAACGAGAGCGGTTGCGATCGTTACGCAGGTCCAGGGGGTCGTGTTCTACCGCACCTCGATCACTCTCTCGAACGGCAACCCGAGCATCACGACGCCCGTCGTCATGAACTTCTCCTACCGCTCGCCGGTGGATGGGACCTTCCAGGTCGCAACGGCCCACCTCTCGCCGGGATTGGGGCCGCACCGGGTGCGGTTCTTCGACGACATCGTCCAGGCCTTCAAGGACGCGGGCGCGATTCGGGCGCAGGACGCCAGCGCCAATCTATTCGGAACCCTCCTGGTCATCTTCGAAGCACTCGACATCCGGGCCGAGACGGCGGCAGTGGCGAGGACGTACAGCCCCGCCCCGGGGGGCGGAACCCTCGGCATCGCGTACCCGGGGCGTTGCTTCTGTGAGACGGGGAGCCTTTCCCGCGTGCTCGGGAGCGCGCGGGGAGGTGTCTTCGGCAACGACGGAAGCACGCGGGCGAATCTCGGCATCGTGAACGAGGGGTTCGGCCCGACGGACGTTCGGGTGACCTACTACAACGGCGAAACCGGAGTGCAGCTCAAGCAGTTCCTCCTGAGCACGTTCGCCGGCCACGACCTGGAGGAGAACGAGGTCTTTCAGCTCAACAACATCTTCAACGACTCCGCGATCCCCTCAACGCTCCACACCCTCCTCGTGCAGGTCGAGGCGACGGCCGACGCCTTCGTGTCGGCCTACGTCGTGCAGCTGGACAACACGACCAACGACGGGTCGTTCTTCTTCCTCGAAGAGGAGTGAGAGACTGAACGGATAGAATCGGCGCATCATGGCGCTTTCCGGGCTCGGACTCTTTCTGCTGGAAGCCTGCGCGGGGACGGCGTTCCTGCTGCTGTTCTTTCCGCCGAAGGTCCTCGGGCGCGGGTTCTTTTCGCTGCACGGAGCGCTCGCCACGATCTTCGCCGCGTTGGCCCTCGCGACGAGACCGGCGGGACTCCCTTTCGGGATCGCTGCGGCTGCTACCGGGCTGTTGTTGGCGTACTCCCTGGCCCCCCTGGCCGGCGTGGGGGGCCGGGCCGGGCCGCTGCGCGCCGCGGGAGCGGGGGGCGCAGCCGGGAGTCTCGGCCGGGGGGCGGTGACGGCTCCGCGCCCGGAGGGCAATGCCTGGACCGTCGTCGGCGCCCTTGCGGGAGGTCTCTTCTTCGGTGCGGTCTTGCTGATCATGAACCTGGGGCACTGGTATCTCGTCTCGCGGTCGTTGCCGTTCCGGCTTCTGGCGCGTGGGGCGGCGCTCTTTGCAGGCCTCGCGGTGTTCCGCGCGGTGTTCCTCGGGGTGGCGATGGCGGCTCATCAAGGCTCGGACGGGCTCCATGCGCTGCTCTCTCTCGAGAGGGACGCCCTTTTTTTTCTCTTCCGCGTCCTTTGGGGCATCGCCGGACCCCTCGGGCTGGCGTATTTCATCTGGCGGACGGCCGAGATGAAGTCGAACCAGGCGGCGACGGGGCTGCTCTACGTAGCGCTCGTCTTCGTGCTGATCGGCGAGCTGCTCTCCTCGTACCTCACCGTGGCGACCGGGTTCCCGGCGTAGCGTGCGCGCCCGGCACTACTGCCCGGACTGCCTGACGTCGCGAGAGCACACCGAAGACGACTCGGGCGCCTTCGCGTGCGTCAAGTGCGGGAAGAGTTACGAAGCGCGCTTTGACGGCGCCCTCGTGGCCGACGGGATCGAGCTCTGCGCCTTCTGCGGCAACCACGTCTTCTTTCTCCAGAAGGACTTCGACCAGCGCCTCGGGTGTCTCATCATGGGGAGCTCGCTCGCCGCGGCCCTGGCGGTCGGCTGGAAGTTCGGCTGGATCTGGTTCACGCCGGTGCTCTTGGCGACGGTCGTGATCGACTGGATCGTGGCGGCGCGGATCCGTCCCGTGACGATCTGCTACCGCTGCGACGCGGAGTACCGCGAGTTGCCCGTCGACCCGCGCCACAAGGGCTACGACCCCCACGTGGCCGAGCGCTACGCGAAGGAGAAGACCGTGCGGCGGATGCGGTGAAGATCTTCGACGTGTCGCGCCGGATCTCGGAGGAGACGCCCGTGTGGCCCGGCGACGTGCCGTTCACGTGGCGGGAGACGCATGGTCCGGGGGCCGGCGCGCCCTGGGGCGCGACGTGTTTCACGATGAGCGCGCACTGCGGCACGCATGCGGACGCTCCGAGCCACGTGTTCGCCGACGGGATGGCGATCGGGGAGGCGCCCCTGGCGGCCTTCATCGGGCCGGCGAAAGTGGTGGCTCTTCCAGGACTGGGGGAAGTGGGGCCGGACGCGCTGCCGCGCAAGTGTCTGGGCGTGTCGCGGATCC
Organism: Thermoanaerobaculia bacterium; assembly: GCA_046716885.1. Lineage (GTDB taxonomy): Bacteria > Acidobacteriota > Thermoanaerobaculia > UBA5066 > Gp7-AA6 > DAHUXD01. The sequence goes on from JBKJWL010000100.1 coordinate 3,551, forward strand.
TTTTCCGCAGCGGCGGGAAGGCGTCCCTGTCTCCGCTGGCGGCGATCCGTCTGGCGGAGGCGGGAGCCATGCTCGTCGGGACCGACGCGGCGTCGATCGACCCCGAGGACGCGGAGGACCTCCCGGCGCACCGAGCGCTCCTTTCGCGCGGGGTGGCGCTGCTGGAGGACCTCGACCTGAGCGAGGTTCCGGAGGGCCAGTACGAACTCGTAGCTCTTCCGCTACGGTTCAAAGACCTCGACGGCTCGCCGGTTCGGGCGATCCTGATCGAAATGTAAGGACGACCCTCGCAGCCGTACGCGTTTCCTCTACGGGAACAGCCCCCGGATCCGCGTGGCCTCCTCGACGCGGCCGACGGCCAGGATGAGGGCGCCGGTGCGCAGGTCCGTGTCGTGCCGCCTCGCCGTCTCCGCCACGTCCTCGTAGGCCTTGCGGATTGTGCGTTCGAGGTGATTGCGGACGACGTCGGGGTCCCAGAAGAACGAGTACATGTTCTGGACCCACTCGAAGTAGGAGACCGTCACGCCCCCCGCGTTGGCGAGGATGTCGGGAATCACGGTGACGCCGTTCGAATGGAGAATGTCGTCGGCGTCGGGCGTGGTGGGGCCGTTGGCCGCCTCCGCGACGATCTTCGCCTTGACGCGCGCCGCGTTCTCCCGCGTGATGGCGCCCTCGAGCGCCGCCGGCACGAGGACGTCGACGGGCAGCTCGAGGAGCTCGGCGTTCGAGATCTTCTCTCCGCGGGCCGCGGTGACCGACCCCTTCTTTTGCTTCGCGGCGTTCACGAGCTCCATCCTCAGGCCCTTCTTGTCGTAGATGCCGCCCCGCGAATCCGAGACGGCCACGACCCGGACGCCCCCCTCCTCGAGGAACTTCGCCACGAAGGCGCCGGCGTTCCCGTAGCCCTGGACGGCCGCCGTCGCTCCCTTCAGCGCTAGCCGCATGCGCTTGGCGGCCTCCTCGATCGCGACGAAGCAGCCTTCCGCCGTGGCCTCGTTGCGGCCGGCCGAGCCGCCGAGTTGAATCGGCTTGCCGGTGACGACGCCGAGCGTCGAGAAACCCTGGGTCATCGAGAACGTGTCCATGATCCACGCCATGTGCTGGGGGGTCGTGTAGACGTCGGGAGCGGGGATGTCGCGATCGTGACCGAGCACGATGGCGATCTCCGAGGTGTAGCGGCGCGTGAGCCGCTCGATCTCGTCCATGGAGAGCGGCTTGGGATCGACCGTGACGCCGCCCTTGGCGCCCCCGAACGGAATGTTCACGACCGCGCATTTCCAGGTCATCCACATTGCGAGCGCCTTGACCTCGTCGAGCGTGACGCCGGGGTGAAAGCGGATGCCGCCCTTCGAGGGCCCCCGCGCAATGGAATGCTGGACCCGGTAGCCCGTGAAGACCTTGATCTTCTTGTTGTCCATGCGAACGGGGATCGACACGATGAGCTGCCGTTTCGGGCTCCGCAGGATGTCCCGCATTCCCGAGTCGAGGCCCAGGTGGTCGGCAGCGCGATGAAACTGCCGCTGCGCAAAGTCGTAGGGGTTGAGGTTCTCGGGCGCGGTCGGGGGAGCGGGAGGCGCGGGTTTCCTCCTCGAGGCCGGCGGAACGGGGCGACGCTTGAGTGCCATTCGTGTCTCCTTGGCGCGTGGCGCGTGGCGTGGTTGCAGGGTGGGCAGTCTCTCGAAGGACGGTCAGGGCGAGGCGAGCGGGAGGCTTTCGGCCGCACGCTGCGCCAGATGCCAGAGCGAGGTTGGGAAGATGCCGAGCACGAAAATACCGGCCGCGCAAAGGGCCAGCGCCAGCCGGTCGGCGGGCGCGAGCGCGGGCGGCGGCTCCGGCTCGACAGGGTCGCGCATGTAGAGCACGTAGACGACCTTCAAGTAGTAGCCGATGGACACGAGGCTGGCCGCGATGCCGATCAGGGCGAGCGCGTAGAAGCCGCTCTCCAGGGCGGCCTTGAAGAGCAAGAACTTACCGATGAAGCCGGCGGTCGCCGGAATCCCGGCGAGCGAGAAGAGGCACAGCGCGAGGACCGCCGCGGCAAAGGGCGCACGCCGGCCCTCTCCCGCGAGCAGGGCCACCGGGTGGGCCTTCGTCTCGTCGCGGTAGAGCGCCGCAACGGCCGCGAAGGCGCCCGCGTTGGAGACGAGGTAAGCGAAGAAGTACACGAGAACGGCTGCCAGCGCATCGCGGCCGAAAACGACCAGCGCGATCGTCGCGTACCCCATTTGCGCGATCCCGGAGTAGGCGAGGAGCCGCTTGATGTCGCGCTGCGCGAGCGCCACCACGTTGCCGAGCGCCATCGAGAGAATGGCGAGGGCGGCGATCCCGGCGCGGAAGCGGTCAGGCATGCCGTCCTCGAAGACCGCGGCGAAGACCCGGTAGAGCACGATCACGCTGGCCCCCTTCGGCGCCACCGAGAGATAAGCGACGGCGGGCGTCGGCATGCCCTGGTACACGTCGGGGGCCCAGGAGTGGAACGGAGCGATCGACATCTTGAAGCCGAACCCCACGAGGAGGAGCAGGAGGCCGAAGATGACGGCTGGACTTTCGGCGAGGCCGGGTCGTGCCAGGCCCTCGATCTTCGAACCGCCGCTCGCGCCGAAGAGGAGGACGACGCCGTAGAGGGTGAAGGCCGAGGCGAAGGCGCCCGTCAGGAAGTACTTCAGCCCCGCCTCGGAGGAGGCCTGGACAGGCCGGAAGAAGGCGGCCAGCACGTAGAAGGCGAGCGACAGCGTCTCGAGCCCGATGAATACGAGCAGCAGGTCGAGGCCCCGGGTCATCAGCGAGACTCCGAGATGGCCCCACAGCAGGAGCGCGTAGAACTCGCCCTTCTCCTCTCCAGCACGCTCCAGGTACGGCTTGGCGACCAGGATGGCGAGGGCCGCCGCCCCCCCGAGAAAGAGCCCCACGAAGAGCGTCAGCGGGGAGGTGTCGAAGCGTCCGCCGAACGTCGTGCCCATGGGCGCGCGCACCAGGAAGTAGAGAGAGCCGGCGACTCCCGCGAGGGCGAGCGTCGCAAACCACCGCCGAAGCCCCGGCGCGAAGGCCTCGAGCAGCAGGATGACGCAGCCCGCCGCGGCGAGCGTGATCTCGGGCGCGATCGCCAGGAGGTCGGCGTGCGTGAACTGGACGAAACTCCCCGTCATTGCGCGCGGCTCGCGATCTGCTTGGCCGCCACGGTTTCCTGGAGCGCCTCGACGGAGGCGCCGAGGCGGTCGAGAACCTCGTTGGGCCGCACGCCGATCCAGATCATCAGGACGACGAGCACGGCAGCCGCGAGGAACTCGCTCGGCCGGATCTCGGAAAGGCTCTTGTTCTCCTCGTGCACGAGCGGGTTCCAGAACACGCGCTGCACCAGCGCCAGCATGTAGATCGCCGAGAGGATCACGCCGGTGGCGCCCGCGACGGCCCACCACCGGTGGGGCGAGGTCCACGTGCCGACGAGGATGAGGAACTCCCCGACGAAGCCGTTCAAGCCCGGCAGGCCGATCGAGGAAAGTGTCGCGATCAGAAAGAGCGCCGTCGTGACGGGGACGACACCCGCGATCCCGCCGTAGGCGTCGATCTCCCGGGTGTGCCGCCGCTCGTAGAGGACGCCGACGAGGAGGAAGAGCGCGCCTGTAGAGAGCCCGTGATTGACCATCTGGAGGATCGCTCCCTGGAGGGAAAGGGTCGTGAAGGCGCCGACGCCGATGACGACCAGGCCCAGGTGCGAGACGGAGCTGTACGCCACCAGCCGTTTCATGTCGTGCTGGGCGTAGGCCACGATCGCCCCGTAGACGACGCCGATGACGCCGAGCACGCCCAGCCACGGCGCGAACCGGAGAGAGGCGTCGGGGAAGAGGGGCAGGGCGAAACGGAGGTAGCCGTACACGCCGAGCTTCAGCAGGACGCCGGCGAGGATGATCGAGCCCCCCGTCGGCGCCTCGGTGTGCGCGTCGGGAAGCCACGTGTGGAGCGGGAAGACGGGCACCTTGATCGCGAAGGCGAGAGCGAAGGCGAGGAAGAGGAGCGTCTCCGTGCTCCCCGTGAAGGTCATGCGGTAGAGGTCCTCGAGGGCGAACGACCACTGTCCCGTCGCGGTGTGGTGCCGGATGGCGATGTGGAGGATAGCGAGGAACATCAGGAGGCTCCCCGCCATCGTGAACAGGAAAAACTTCATGGCGGCGTAGATGCGGCGCGGGCCGCCCCAGATGCCGATGATGAAGTACATCGGGAGCAGCATGACTTCCCAGAAAACGTAGAAGAGGGCGAGATCGAGCGCGACGAGACTGCCGAGCATGCCGGTCTCGAGGAGGAGGAACGCGATCGAGAACCCGCGCACCTGCTTCTCGACGTGGGACAGGGAGAAGAGGAGAGCGACGGGCGTCAGGATCGTCGTCAACAGGATCAGGACGAGCGCGATGCCGTCGATCCCGACCGAGTAGGAGATCCCGAGCGGCGGGATCCACTCCGTCTGTTCGCGGAACTGGAACCCCCTGGCCGCGAGGTCGAAGCGCCACCACAGGGGAAGGGAGAGGGCGCACTCCAGGACCGAGACGAGGAGCGCGAAGAGCTTCGCCTCGCGCGCCAGGGTCAGGGGAAAGAGGAGCAGAAGCACTGCGCCCGCGGCCGGCAGGAAGACGAGTATGGAGAGCAGGTGGTCGGCGAGCAGGCGTTCCATCACACGGCCCCCACCACGAAGAGCACCAGCGCCACGAGGCCGATGAGGAACGTCAGCGCGTAGTTGCGCACGTTGCCGGTCTGGAGAAACCGCAGGAAATCGCCCGTGAGCTCGACGAGAAACGCGCCCGCGTTCAGGATCCCGTCGATGATCAGGACGTCCAC
>JBKJWL010000101.1:0-3970 GCA_046716885.1 Thermoanaerobaculia bacterium
TGAGCCGCTCCTCGAAGGTCCGGACGTCCACGTGCGGGTTGATCTCGGAAAGCCGCCGGGCCGCCGCCTCGAGCTTGCCTCGCCCCACGTCGGCGGCGCCGAAGAGGATCTGCCGGTGGAGATTCGACTCGTCCACGACGTCGAAGTCCACCAGTCCGAGGGTGCCCACTCCGGCCGCCGCGAGATAGAGTGCCGCGGGCGAGCCGAGGCCTCCCGCCCCCACGACGAGCACGCGCGCGGCCTTGAGCTTCTCCTGCCCTTCGCGTCCGACCTCCGGGAGGATCAGGTGGCGCGCATAGCGCCGGAGCTCTTCCGGGGACAGGCCGGCGGGGGTCGCGCTCACCGCCCCATTCTACGTTTCGGGCTTTGATAAATTCTCCTTTCGGAGGACACCTTGCTGCCCGAATTCCGCAACGAGCCCATGACGGACTTCTCGGTCGAGGCGAACCGGGACGCCTTCCGCAGAGCGTTGGCGAAGATCGAGAAGCGCCTTCCGATCCGGGGCCGGAACCGGATCGGCGGCAAGCACGCCTCCGCGGTCCGGCACTTCGAGTCCGTCAACCCCTGCGACTTCCGCCAGGTCATCGGCCGGTTCCCCGAGGGAACCGTCGCGGACGCCGGGCGCGCCGTGGACGCCGCCACGAAAGCCTTCGCATCGTGGAGCCGGATGCCCGCCGGCGAGCGCGCGGCGCTCGTGCTCCGCATCGCGTCGATCCTGCGGCGCCGCAAGCACGAGTTCTCCGCGATGATGGTGCTCGAAGAGGCCAAGTCCTGGCCCGAGGCCGACGGGGACACTGCCGAGGCGATCGATTTCTGCGAGTTCTACGCGCGAGAGATGGAGCGCCTGGCCGAGCCGCAGCCGCTGACGCCGTATCCAGGCGAGAGAAACGAGCTCGAGCACATCGCCCTCGGCGTCTGCGCGGTCATCCCGCCCTGGAACTTCCCCCTCGCGATCCTGACGGGCATGACGACCGCAGCGCTCGTCGCCGGCAACACCGTCGTGCTGAAGCCCTCCTCGGACGCGGCCGGAATCGCGACGATGTTCCTGGAGGCCTGCGATGAGGCGGGGGTGCCGGACGGGGTCCTGAACTTCCTGACCGGCGGCGGTGCAACGGTCGGTAACGCCCTCGTCGAGCACCCGAAGACGCGGTTGATCGCGTTCACGGGCTCGCGAGAGGTCGGCATCCAGATCAGTGAGAAGGCCGGCCGCGTCGTGCCCGGTCAGATCTGGATCAAGCGGGCGATCCTCGAGATGGGCGGCAAGGACTTCATCCTCGTGGACGAGACGGCCGACATCGAGGACGCCGCTAACGGCATCGTCGCCGCGGCCTTCGGGTTTCAGGGCCAGAAGTGCTCGGCTTGCTCGCGCCTCATCGTGCACCGAAAGGTCCACGCCGACCTGCTCGAGAGAGTCGTCGCGAAAACGAAGGCCCTCACGGTGGGGGACGTGCGGGATCCGAAGAACGGCATCGGTGCGGTCATCAATGCCAGCGCCCAGCGAAAGATCCTGGAGTACATCGCCATCGGCAGGAAGGAAGGCCGGATCGTGGCCGGCGGAAAGGCGGGGCCGAAGCAGGGCTACTTCGTCATGCCGACGGTCGTCGACGGGGTGAGCCCGAAAGCCCGCCTGGCCTGCGAGGAGATCTTCGGGCCGGTGCTCGCGGTGCTCAAGGTCGGAAGCTTCGAAGAGGGCATCGCCGTCGCCAACGACTCCGAGTACGGCCTGACCGGCTCGCTCTACTCGCGCGTGCCGGAGCGGCTGGCGCGCGGCAAGCGCGAGCTCTTCGTGGGCAACCTGTACCTGAACCGCAAGTGCACCGGCGCGCTCGTCGGCGTCAATCCCTTCGGCGGCTTCAACATGTCGGGCACGGACTCGAAGGCAGGGGGTCGCGAGTACCTGTCCCTGTTCACGCAACAGAAGGCGATCTCGGAGAAGCTGTAAGACAAAGGAGGCGACGATGTTCGGCCTGTTCGGCATCCTGGTTTTCATCCTCGACATCATCGCGATCGTTTCGATCCTCAAGAGCTCGGCCGACAGCGGGTCGAAGCTCCTCTGGATCGTCCTCGTGATCCTGCTGCCCGTGATCGGCATGATCCTGTACTTCCTTACGGGCCCGGGCCGTCGGACCGTGGTCGGAGGACCGTGACCGAAGGCCCGTTTCCGCATACCGCCCGCCGCTTCGAGAGTGTCGGCTTCTCGGAGATCGTCAAGGTCCGCAACCGCGTGATGGAGCTTCTCGCCGCGGGCGAGAAGGTTTGGCGGTTCGAGGGCGGCGAACCGTGGATGAACACTCCTGAGCCGGTCAAGGCCGCGATCCACGCCGCCCTGACGCGCAACCAGACCCGCTACGCGCCGTCCTCCGGAATCCCCGAGTTGCGCGCGGCCATCCTCGAGAAGGTGCGGACTCGCAACGGCATCCCGGCCGACGCGGAGAGCCCGATCGTCGTCAGCGGCGGCATGCACGGGCTCTTCGCCGCTTTCGCGACCCTGCTCGACCCGGGCGACGAAGTGCTGATGTTCTCTCCCTACTGGACGCCGGTCCTGGACCTCGTCGCGTATCATCAGGCGTCCGCCGTCCTGGTGCCGACGGCCGAGGCGCGCCGCGACGGCCTCGCGGCGGCCCTGGCGAAGAGAACGACGCCGAAGACGAAGCTCCTGTATTGGAACTCGCCCAACAACCCGACCGGCGACGTGTTCTCGCGCGCCGAGACCGAGGAGACCGCCGCCTTCGCGAAGGAGCGCGGGCTCGCCGTCGTGTCCGACGAGGCGTACGAGGACCTCGTCTATGAAGGCGAGGCGCCGGTCGCCATGGCATCGCTGCCGGGGATGGTCGAGCGCACGATCACCTGCTTCACCCTGTCCAAGAGCTACTCGATGACCGGCTGGCGCCTCGGATACGTCATCGCGCCGAAGCGCTACCGGTCCCCCATCCAGACAGTCGTTCTCTACACGACCAACGGCGTCTCGACACCCACGCAATGGGCCGCCGTAGAGGCGCTGTCACGCGGGACCGAGTTCGTCGCGGAGTGGAAGGCCGGTTATCGCCAGCGCCGCGACCGCCTCGCGGCAGGATTGAAGGCCGCCGGCTTCGAGCTCGAGATCCCGCGCGCGGCGCTGTACCTCTTCCCGAGGACGCCGGCGTGGCTCCCCCGCGACTCCCGCGAGGCCTCGCGCGTGCTGCTCGACGAGGCGAAGATCGCGACGGTGCCCGGCATCGTCTTCGGCCCGGAGGGCGAGGGGCACCTGCGGTTCTCGTTCTCCGTCTCGGAAGATATGATCGCCGGCGGGGTCGAGGCGGTGGCCTCATTCGCCGTAGCGGCGGGCCGGTAGGAGATCTCGATCAGGCGGGTGTTGCTTCTGGAAAAGGAGGCCGTGATGAACAGGAGGTTTTTCCAGCAGTTTCTTCCACTCGTGGTTCTTCTTTGCCTGGCCGGCAGACCGGGGGCGGCTTCCGCTCAGGGTTTCCTATCCTCGTCGGGGAGCCATGGCCAAGCCTCCGGCGTCCGGTTGCCGAACTGGGGAACCCAGGACGGCAACATTCTCGCGCTCAACGCCTGGGACTTTCAGAAGATCAACGAAACCCAGACGTGGGGCATCACCTTCGGCGAATATCGGTACCGCACGTCCGCCACGGCGGAGAATATCCTCGCCGGGTTTCATCTCCCCACAGGCGCTCTCGTCACGGGCATGGCCGTCGAAGCGTGCGACAACTCGACGACCGCCGGCGCGGGTTTGGTCTTTGTAGAGTGCGATGCGGGAGCGGCGGTTAGCTGCGCCATTCCCGGCATCATCAACACGGGAGTCGCGCAAGTTCCGGGCTGTGGCGTCTATTTTCTCGATCTCACGGATCAGAACATCGCGATTGACAATGCTGCCCACACGTACATTCTGTCGGCCTTCACGGGGACTGCCGATGCCACCACCGCCCTTCGCGGCGTTCGCCTCTACTACAAACTCCAGGTGAGTCCC
>JBKJWL010000102.1:0-37185 GCA_046716885.1 Thermoanaerobaculia bacterium
GCGCAGGCAATTTCGCAATTCAGTCCGAGCAGCGGCACGGTGAAGAGGAGCCCGCCGACAGCAACAGCCAGCAATTTGAGAGACCGGGGCCTGTTCGGAAGCGTCGCTCGCATCGCAGGCATCTTAACCGAAGAGGCGCAAGGCGTATTTCGTCGCATGAGGTCAGTCGACAACCCCGGTACCTTCACGGATCGGCCAGCTCAGCGCGAAGCTTCGCTTCACGGCTTCTCGTCGGCTGGCTTGCAGCAGCAGGGATCGACCGTCTTCTTCGCGAGCGTACAGTAGAGCTTCCCGTCCTCCTGCTGAACGCAGCAGCACTTCTCCACGGTCGTGTTCGTCAACGTGCACGTCACTTTCTCCGAGGTCTTCGAAACTGGGGTCGCAGCGAGCGCGACGAAGCTTCCGAGAATCACTGCAAGTAGCCCCTTCTTCATACTTCTCCCTCTTCTATCGGACCATCCGATAGATCACGTCCAAAAACTCGTCATAGATGTCAGCTTGACCGGCCTTTATCCCACGAGCCACGCAGCTCTCGAGGTAATTGCGCATCATGATCTTGCCGGCCGCACGCAGAGCCTCCTGCGCCGCTGCGATCTGCTGGAGGATCTCCCCACACGGGCGATTGGCTTCGAGCATCCGCTCGATACCGTCCACCTGCCCCCGCGCGCGCTTGAGCCGCCGCCGGATTTCGGCCTTCCTCTCATCGGGTACGAAGACCCTATCGAGAACCGGCAACGAGACGGCCTCACGAACCACAGTGAGAGCCTATACTCCCAGGGAGTACCAGTCAAGAGCCAAAACGATGAGCAACAGCGTGGACATCAAGGAAGGCGGCCGGCTCATGATGGCGATCGACGTGAGACCCGCATGAGGAAACGCGCCTCACCCTCTTACCCTCCTCGCGTCAGCTTGCGGTATGTGCGCAGGTGCCGCAATGCCTCGGCCGCGCGACCCAGCTTCTCGGCGAGCGAGGCCGCGTTGAAGTGCGCGTCGGCGTTCTCCGGGTCGAGCCGCACGGCCTTCTGATAGGCGAGCAGCGCCTCTGGCAGCTTTCGCAGGTCCTCGAGGGCCACGCCGAGGTTGAAGGCCGCCGTGGCGTCGTCGGGACGGGCCGCGAGGGCCGCCGCGTAGTGCGGCTCCGCGCCGGCCGGGTCGCCGGACTCGTGAAGGAGACGGCCGAGGTTCACGTGCGCGTCGGCGTGCGCGGGATCGAGCGCGAGCGCCCTCCGGTAGGCCGCGATCGCCTCGCTCGGCGATCCCGGCTCGAGCTCGCAGGCCCAGTCGTACCAGTCGTCGGCGGAGAACTCGGGCCCCTCCTCCTGGGCCTCGCGGAAGGCACGGCGAACCATCGGCGCGACCTTACGCGCCAGATCCGCGACCCCGAAGTCGAAGAGGATCTGGCCCGATTCGGGCTGCCACCGGCGCGCGCCGTCCTCGACGACGATGCGGCTGCCCTCCATCGCGATGCGGACGGCCGTCAGCGGCTTCCCGGCGGGGAGCTGCTCGCGCAGGCGGGAGAGCGCCGTGCGGATGCGGCGGGGCGCCACCCGCGCCGACATGAGCCCGCGAGCCGTCCGCAGAAAGACGAGATCCTGGAAAGAGAAGGAGAGCTCTCCGCGGGGGCCGCGCTCGGGGGAGAGGAAACCGGATCGCACGTAGCCGCGGACCTGAGGCGCGGAGAGCCCGAGGAGCTTTGCGACTTCGGAGGTCGAGTAGCCCTTCAAGGCGAGGCTACGCCTTGCGGCCGGCCTCCGTGCGCATCTGCGCGGCGCGCGCCGGTGCGCGTTTGGCGGGCTTGCGCGCGGGCGTCTCCTCGGAGGACGACGACGGCTTCGAAGCGCCTGTGGACGCGGACCTCGACTCCGCGGACGCGGCCTTGCCGGAGCCGGGCTTCTTCGCCAGGCTCGCCTTCAGGGCCTCCATGAGGTCGATGATCTGACCGCCGCCCTGCTCCGGCGGCGCGAAGGACACTTCCTCGCCTTCGACCTTCTTCTGGATCAGCCCGAGCACGCGCTTCTTCACGTCGTCCTCGTAGGTCTCCGGCTGAAAAGCGTCGGTCGAGCGCTGGTCGACGAGAAGCTTGGCGAGGTCGAGCTCCTTCGCGCTGACCTCGGCCGGCTCGAGCGGGACCTCGGAGAAGGGGCGCACCTCGTCGGCGTAGTAGAGCTGTTGCATGACGATGCCGCCGTCGAGCGGCCGCAGCATCACCAGGTACTGCTTGCCCCGCGCGGCGTAGCGCGCGAGCGCCACGCGCTTGGTCTCCTGCATGACCTTGGACAGCAGCGCGTACGCCTTGGCCCCGCCCTTGTCCGGGCCCACGTAGTAGGTCCGGTCGAAATAGACGGGGTCGACCTTCGAGATCGGCACGAACTCCACGACCTCGACCGACTGCGTGGACTGCTCCTCGAGCGCCTTCAACTCTTCGGGCGTGAACGTGACGTAGCGGTCCTTCGAGAATTCGTACCCCTTGACCATCTGGTCGCGCGGCACGAGCTCGCCGTCTTTCGTGCAGATGTACTGCTGCTTCAGGCGCGCGCCGTCCTTGCCGTGGAGGAGGTTGAAGGAGAGCGCGGCCGCGGCATCGGAGGCCGCATAGAGCTTGATCGGGATCGAGACCAGCCCGAAGGAGATCGTCCCTGACGCTATCGGCCTTGCGCTCATAGGTTTAGGAGCCAACAAATGTAACATGGGCCGGGGATCCCGTCGCGTGCCGCTCGAAAAATACCGGGAAAAACGCTCCGCCGACACGACCCCCGAGCCCTTCGGCCGGGGAGGCGAGAACCGCCCGCATCTCTTCGTGGTACAGAAACATGCGGCCACCCGCCTCCACTACGACTTCCGGCTGGAGTGGGGCGGCGTGCTCAAGTCCTGGGCCGTTCCGCAGGGCCCGTCGCCCGACCCCGCCGAGAAGCGCCTGGCGGTCGAGGTCGAGGACCACCCGGTCGAGTACGCCGACTTCGAGGGCATGATCCCGAAGGGCAACTACGGGGCGGGCGAGGTCATCGTCTGGGACCAGGGCCGTTGGACGCCGCTCGCGGACCTCGACGAGGGCATGAAGAAGGGCAAGCTCCTCTTCGAGCTCCACGGCTACAAGCTGCGCGGCACCTGGACGCTCGTGCGGATGAAGACGAAGGGCAAGACGACGGGCAAGGAGTGGCTCCTCATCAAGGAGCGCGACGGCTGGGCGAAGAAGGGACCGGACGCGGCCTATCCACAGGAGTCGATCTTCTCCGGGCTGACTCTCGAGGATCTCGCCTCGGGTGCCAGCCGCGCCGCGGAGGTCCGGTCAGAGCTCGTGCGCCTCGGGGCGCCGCGTCGCCGCGTCCGCGCCGCCGACGTGAAGCTGATGTTGGCCGAGCCGCGGGACGCGGCGTTCTCGAGACCCGGCTGGATCTGGGAGCTCAAGTACGACGGCTACCGGCTGCTCGCGGGGCGCGAGGACGGCAAGCCCGCGCTTCGCTACCGCCACGGGATGAACTCGACGGCGACGTTTCCGGAGATCGCGCGCGCCGTCGCCGCGCTCCCCTACGACGCCTTCGTCCTCGACGGCGAGGTCGTCGTGCTCGACGCGAAGTCGAGGCCGCGCTTCGGCCTCCTCCAGAAGCGCGCCCTCCTCCAGCGCCGCTCCGACATCGACCGCGCCGCGGTGGAGCTGCCGGCCACGCTCTTTGCGTTCGACCTGCTCGCCTTCGAAGGCTTCGATCTGCGGCCGCTGCCGCTGGCGGACCGGAAGGCCCTCCTGCGGCGCATGCTCCCGCGAACCGGCCCCGTCCGCTTCGCCGACCACGTCGAGGACCAGGGCGAGGAGCTCCTCGGGGCCGCCGGGGGCCTGGGCCTCGAAGGCGTCGTCGGAAAGAAGGCCGACGCCCCCTACCGAACCGGCCGCTCGGCCGACTGGATCAAGGTGCGGCTCGACCGCGCCGGCGACTTCGCCGTGGTGGGGTTCACGAGGCCTGAGGGCGCGCGCTCGGGATTCGGCGCCCTGCACCTGGCGTACCGGAAGGACGACGGGTTCGTGTACGCGGGGCGCGTCGGGACCGGCTTCACCCATAAGCAGCTCGACGACATCCGCGCCCGGTTGGACGAGAGCATCCGGGGTACCCCCCCCTGCTCCGGGCCGGTGCCCACGGGCAAGGGACACCTCTGGGTCGAGCCCCGGCTCGCCTGCGAAGTTCGGTACAAGGAGTGGACGAGCGACGGCCTCCTGCGGCACCCGGCCTTCCTGCGGCTGCGCGAGGACAAGGGAGTCGATGAGTGCTTCCGGGAGGACGACGCGCTCGAGCGAGCCGAGCTGCCGGCTGCACCCCCAGACGAGCCGCCGGAGAAGACCGTCCCGTTGTCGAACCTGGACAAGGTCTTCTGGCCCGAGGAGGGCTACACGAAGGGCGATCTGATCGAGTACTACCGCGCCATCTCGCCGTGGCTGCTGCCCTATCTGAAGGACCGCCCTATCGTCATGACGCGTTATCCCGACGGCATCGGCGGAAAGTCGTTCTTTCAGAAGGACGCGCCCAAGTTCGCCCCGGACTGGATCCGGCTCGAGCGCATCTGGAGCGAGCACGCGGAGCGCGAGATCGACTACTTCGTCTGCGACGATCTCGAGACGCTTCTCTACGTCGCGAACCTGGCGTCGATCCCCCTCCACGTCTGGGCGAGCCGCGTGGCCGCGCCGGAGCGGCCGGACTGGTGCATCCTGGATCTGGACCCGAAGGGCGCGCCGTTCTCGCATGTGGTGAAGGTCGCGCGCGCGATCCACGCGCTTTGCGAAGAGATCGCTCTTCCCCACTTCATCAAGACGAGCGGCGCGACCGGGCTGCACGTCCTCGTTCCGCTCGGTGGCCAGTGCACCCATGCCGAGTCGAAGACGCTCGGCGAGATCCTCGCCAAGGCCGTCGAGAAGGAGCTGCCGAAGATCTCGACCACCGCGCGGATGATCGAGGCGCGGGGGGGCAAGGTCTACATCGACTTCCTCCAGAACGGCCATGGCAAGACGATCGCCGCGCCGTTTTCCGCGCGGCCGGTGCCCGGCGCGACCTGCTCGGCGCCGCTCGAATGGAGCGAGGTCGGCCCGAAACTCGACGTCCGGAAGTTCACCCTCGAGACGCTCCCGGCGCGGATGAAGCGACTCAAAGACGACCCTCTTTCCCGGGTGCTCAGGCTGAAGCCGGACATCCAGCGGGCGCTCGCCCGGCTCACCGCGAGGCTGGAGCCGAAAGCCGGCCCACGCCGATCAGGTCGCCGACGAGATACGTGATTCTTGAGCGTCACAGAAGCGCGAGCAGCTGTTCGGCCAGCTTCGGCCCCGCGCCGGCATCTTCGTGCTTGAAAAACACGTACGCCTCGCTCCAGGCCTGGCCCTGGAGCTTCTGCGCCCAGGCGGCGACCGCCGCGTCGTCGTAGTCCTGGCGTCGCAGGCGGAGATACCCCCACGGCGCCGTCGCGACGAGCGGCGTCGCGAGCTTCTCGTCCTCGGCGATGCAGAGGGCAGCGCCCCGCGCGCGCAGGGCCTCGAAGACGTCCTCCTCGAACCACGACGCGTGGCGGAACTCGAAAGCCGCCCGCGCGCCGTCGGGAAGGACAGCGAGGAACGCCTCGAGCCTCGGCAGGTCTTTCTTCAGGTTCGGCGGCAACTGGAAGAGCGCGGGCCCCAGACGATCGCCGAGGGTCGACGCCGTCCGGAAAAAGTAGGCAATCTCCTCGCCCGCCTCCTTGAGCCGCTTGTGGTGCGTGATGCGCTGCGAGGCCTTGAGCACGAACCGAAACTTCGGGGAGACCTGCTGCGCCCAGGCCTCGAGCAGCGCGGGCTTCGGCATCCGATAGAACGTGTTGTTGATCTCGACGGCGGGAAGCCGCGCGGCGTACCAGGACAGCATCTCTTCAGCGGGGAGATCTTCCGGGTAGAAGCTCCCCTTCCACTCTTTGTAGGAAAAGCCACTCGTCCCGGCGAGGACGCGCATGAACGGGACTGTAGCAAACGGGCGTTTCGGGCGAATGTGCTACCCTGTGCTACATGAAGCGCGCCAGCCGCCAGGTCGGAGTCCGCGAGCTTCGCCAGAACCTATCCGTCTACCTGCGCCGGGTCCGCGCCGGCCAGACGCTCGAGGTGACCGAGCGCGGCGAGCCCGTCGCCCTTCTCGTGCCGACTCCGGGATCCGCCACGGCCCTCGGCCGGCTGATCGCCTCGGGACGGGCCACCGCACCCGCGGGCGACCTGCTCGACCTAGGACCTCCGCTCCGGCGCTCCGGGAAGCCCCTGTCCGAGCTGCTCGCCGCCCTCCGCCAAGAGCGGCTGTGAGCCTCCGGGAGCCCCTCGTCTACCTGGACGCGTCGGCGCTCGTGAAGCTGGTGGCGGCCGAGCCCGAGTCGGCGGCTCTGCGAGACTTCATCGCGGATCGCCCGGGCCGAGTGTCGAGCGCGCTGACCCGCGTGGAGCTTCTGCGCGCGGTTGGCCGGTCCGCGCTCGGCCGCTCGGGCCGGCGCCGCGCCGAGGAGGTCCTCTCCCGCGTCGCGATGGTCCACGTGAGCTCCGACATCCTCGATGCGGCGGGGAGCCTGCGCCCGCCGGAGCTGCGCTCGCTCGACGCCATCCACCTGGCCACCGCCCTTTCGCTGGGCGCGGAGCTGGAAGGGATGGTGGTCTACGATCACCGGCTGATCGCGGCCGCAGCGGCCCTCGACGTTCGCTGCTGGTCTCCGAGTTGACCCCTCCCCGCTTCGATCCGAAACGGCGACGCACCGTCACTCTCGCCCTCATCCTCGTGACGGCGCTCGCGTCCTTCGAGTCGACGGTCGTCTCGACGGCGATGCCCACGATCATCGGAGACCTCGGCGGTCTCCCCCTCTACTCGTGGGTGTTCTCGATCTATCTGCTGACGGCGACGGTCATGATGCCGGTCTACGGAAGGCTGGCCGACATCTACGGCCGGAGGCGCATCCTGCTCGTCGCCATCGCCGTCTTCCTCGCGGGCGCCGTCACATGTGGTTTCGCGGACTCAATGCCACAGCTGATCGCGGCGCGGGGCCTCCAGGGACTCGGCGCGGCGGGGCTGATTCCCATCGCCCTCACCGTCTCGGCGGATCTCTACTCGCTCGAGGAGCGTGCCAGGATCCAGGGCCTCTTCTCCGGGGTTTGGGGGGTTTCCAGCCTGGCGGGGCCGCTGATCGGCGCGTGGATGACGATGTCCTTCGGCTGGCGCTCGATCTTCGCGATAAACATTCCCCTCGGAATCATCGCCTTCGTCCTCGTCGCCACGAAGATGATCGAGTCGCGGGCCACGCTGCCCGACCCCCTGGACCTGGCGGGAGCGGCGAGCCTGGCCGCGGGAGTGACGGCGCTGCTCTTCGCGGTCCTTCACCCGGCCTCCGGATCTCCGGGGCTGCCGCTGAGGCTGGGCCTCTTCGCGGTGGCGGCCGGATCGCTCGCGCTTTTCGTCCGGCTCCAGACCCGCCGCGAGCATCCGCTCATCCCCCCGGCGCTCTTTCGCCGGATGCGCACGGCGGCTCCGTATCTCGGCGGGGTCCTGCTCGGAACCACGATCTTCGGCGTGGACACGTTCGTCCCGCTCTTCGTCCAGGGCGCGCGCGGCGGCTCCGCCGGAGCCGCCGGGGCCGTGATCACGCCGCTCGTGTTCCTGTGGGCGATCTCGGCGACGGTCGCGGCGAAGCTGATCGTTCGCTTCGGGTTCCGGCGCACGGCCCGGTGGGGCGCGATACTCGTGCTCGCGGGACTTGTCGGCCTCGTCGCCGCGGCCTGGTGGAACGCCTCGGTCCCCTGGATCTCCGCGGCCTGCGCGGTGGTCGGAGCGGGCCTCGGGCCCTGCTCGATGGCGCAGGTGCTCGCGATTCAGAGCGTCGTCGACGAGAAGCAGCGCGGGGTGGCGACGAGCCTCGTCCCCTTCTTCCGCGCACTGGGAGGCGCCGTCGGCGTCGGCGTGCTCGGGGGTCTGCTGTCGGCCGGCCTCGTTCGGCGTCTCGGGGGCGCGGCGGAGACGGCCGGGCGCCTGCTCGTCGCGGGAATCGAATCCGCGCCCGCGAGCGCGGTCCCTCCCGCCGTGTTCCGTCTGGCGATCGAGCGGTCGCTGCTCCCGGTCTTCGCGATCCTGGTCGCACTCGCCGTCCTCAACCTTTTCGTCACCGGGCGCTTCCCGGACCGGGCCGCCGAGGCGCCGGAGTCGAAGGCGGAGAGAGTGCTGCTTTCCGTCGATTGAGCTCGGCGTAGGCGTAGACGAGCGCGAGGCCGCGGTGCGGCTGCCAGCGCTCGGCGAATCGGCGCATCTCGTCTTCCTTCGCCTTCGCGCGGCGGCCGAGAAGCCCCTGGGCGAGGTACTTCACCACGCCGAGGTCCCCCGCGGGAAAGATGTCCATTCGCCCGAGGCCTCGCAGAAGGCCGATCTCCGCCGTCCAGCGGCCGATGCCCCGAAATTCGGTCAGGCGCTCGATTGCCTGCTCATCGGGAAGCGCGGCGATCTCCGACTCCGCGAGCGCGCCGTCCGTGAACGCGCGCGCGAGGCCAGAGATCGCCTTCGCCTTGGCGCGCGAGAGGCGAAAACCGCCGAGCGACTCGGGGGCCTCGGAGGCCATCGAGGCCGGCGACGGAAACGCAACGAAGGTCTCGCCGCCGAAGCGCGCTTTCCGGCCGAAGGCCAGCGCCAGCTCGCGGCGGATGTCGTACGCGAACCTCAGGTTGACCTGCTGCGCAAGGATCGCCGTGACGAGCGCCTCCCAGAGCGAGGGGACGCCGGCGACGCGCAAACCCCGCAAGTCGCGGATCGATTCGCCGAGGAGCGCGTCCGCGCGCTGCGCGCGATAGAAGGCTCTTACGTCCGACGCGGCGCCGAGTGCGACGTCCACGACGCGACGGGCCTCCTCCCGGGCGCCTGCGGATTCCGCGCCCGGTCCCTCGAGAGAGACCTCGAGGGCGGCACGGGCCGGCGGCCCCTCCTGCCGGACCGAGAGGAGCACGCTCCGGCGCCCCACCGGCAGCAGGCGGCGATAGACGCGCCCGTCGAAACGATCGACCACCTCCGGGAAGCGCGTGTACCGCTCCGCGGTGAGCGCCAGCGAGTAGGGACGTTGCGGTATGACGGAGAAGCGGAGTCGGCTCTGCATCGGCTTCAGAATCCAGCTGATAGTAAGGTTAGCGGGTGGCCGAGGTCCGGTTCGAGCACGTAGCGAAGCGGTACGACCAGGTCGCCGTCATCGAGGACCTGAACCTCGACATCCGGGACCAGGAGTTCATGGTCCTCGTTGGCCCCTCGGGCTGCGGGAAGTCGACGGCGCTGCGGATGATCGCGGGGCTCGAGGCCATCTCGGAGGGGACGATCGAGATCGGCGGCCGCCGCGTCAACGAGCTCCCGCCCAAGGACCGGGACATCGCGATGGTTTTCCAGAACTACGCGCTCTATCCCCACATGACCGTCCGGGAGAACCTGGAGTTCGGGCTCAAGATCCGCAAGGTCCCGCCGGCCGAGAGGGAGAGGCTCGTGCAGAACGCCGCCGCGATCCTCGAGATCACCCCGCTGCTCGATCGACGCCCGCGGCAGCTCTCGGGAGGGCAGCGGCAGCGCGTCGCCCTCGGGCGCGCGATCGTGCGCCAGCCCTCCGTCTACCTCTTCGACGAGCCGCTCTCCAACCTCGACGCGAAGTTGCGCGTGCAGATGCGTTCCGAGATCAAGAAGCTGCAGCACCGCCTGAAGACGACGACGGTCTACGTGACCCACGACCAGACCGAGGCGATGACGATGGGGTCGCGGATCGCCGTCATGAAGGACGGCAAGATCCAGCAGGTCGGCACGCCGCTCGAGATCTACGACCGTCCGCGGAACCTCTTCGTCGCGAACTTCATCGGCGCGCCTCCCATGAACGTCATCGCCGCCGAGCTCCGCGACGGAGGCACGACTCTGGCCGCCTCCGGTTTCACCCTTCCGGTGCCCGGGGCATTGCGCGCCGCGACGGCCGGACGAGACGGGGGCAAGCTCATCGTCGGAGTCCGGCCCGAGCACCTCCTCGACCCCTCCGACGCGGCGGCGGGTCCCACGGCCCTCCTCCCGGTCGAGGTCGAGATCATCGAGCCGCTCGGCGACGAAGTGATCGTGCACGCGCGCGCGGGGGACGACCTCCTCGTATACAAGCTCGAGCCCCGCCACACGCCCGAGCCCGGCCAAAGGCTCGAGGTGGCCGTGGAGGTCGACCGGATTCACCTCTTCGACCCGGTGAGCGGGCTGCGACTCGAAGCCTGAGCGTTATCGGCGCTGCGGCTATGATGCGCCCGCGACACCTGAGGGAGGAAGCATGAGGTTCCTCGCGCGTCTTCTGATCAACGCCGCCGCTCTCTGGGTGGCGGTGAAACTCGTGCCCGGGATCACGTACTCGGGCGGCTGGCTGCCGTTCCTGGGCGTCGCGCTCGTCTTCGGCCTCGTGAACGCCTTCATTCGCCCGGTCGTGAAGCTGCTCACGCTGCCGATCCTGTTCCTGACGCTCGGCCTCTTCGCACTCGTCATCAACGGCCTGATGTTGTGGTTGACGAGCTCCTTCGCCACGGCCCTCGGCCTGCAGTTCCACGTCAGCGGTTGCTGGACGGCCATCCTGGGCGCGCTCGTCGTCTCGATCGTCAGCGCCCTGCTGTCGATGCTTCTGCCGGACGCGGACTGAAGCGTCCCGACAGCTCCGCGAGGCGCCGCAGGCGCGCGGCCAGCTCGGGCCGGAAGGCGTCCGCGGGCGCGCGCCACCGCCAGTTGTCCCCGGGCTCGGAGGGTGTGTTCATGCGGGCCTCGCTCCCTAGGCCGAGCACGTCCTGGAGCGGCACGACGGCGCGCTCGGCGACCGAGGCGTAGGCCGCGCGTATCAGCGCCCACTCGATCTCCCGGCCGTCGGACCCGAGGTAGTCCCAAACGCGCTCCCGCTCCTCCGGGGTCAGCCGCGCATACCAGCCGCGGGCCGTGTCATTGTCGTGTGTGCCGGTGTAGACGACCGACCTCGGGGGATGGCGGTGCGGCAAGTACTCGCTGTCGCTGCCGTAGAAGCCGAACTGGAGAACCTTCATGCCCGGGATCTCCAGCTCCGCGAGCAGGTCCTTGACCTCCTGCGTGATGTCGCCGAGGTCCTCGGCCAGAAGGGGGAGCCCGGAGAGCGCCGCGCGCGCGGCGTCGAAGAGCTTGCGCCCCGGCCCCGAGACCCACCGGCCGTAGAGCGCCGTGGCGTCTCCGGCCGGCACGGCCCAGTACGCGGCGAAGGCGCGGAAGTGGTCGATGCGCAGGAGGTCGCAGGTCTTCAGGCTCGCCCGGATGCGCGCGATCCACCACGCAAAGCCGTCCTCCTCCATGCGTTTCCAGTCGTAGAGCGGGTTGCCCCAGAGCTGCCCGGTTTCGCTGAAGTAGTCGGGCGGCACCCCGGCCACCTCCACGGGCCGCCGGTCCGCGTCGAGCGCGAAGAGGTCCGGGTGCGCCCAGACATCGGCGCTGTCCATCGCCACGTAAATGGGCGTGTCCCCGAGGATCTGGATTCCCCGTTCGCGCGCGTGACGCCGCACCCGGTCCCACTGCCGGAAGAAGAGAAACTGGAGGTACGCCTCGTACCGCGTCTCCCCCTCACACGCGAGAACCGCCAGACGCAGCGCGTCCGGGTCGCGTGCGGCGAGGTCTCCCTCCCAGTCCGTCCAGGGCCGCCCGCCGAAATCCCGCTTGAGCGCGGCGTAGAGCGTCCAGTCATCGAGCCACTGCGACCGGTCGGGCGCGCGCAGGAACGCCTCGAAGTCCTCTCGATCCGCCTCGCTCGCCGTCGCGCGGAAATGCTTCCAGGATTGCCGGAGGAGGCGCTCCTTCCAGGGAGAAACCGAATCGAAATCCACGCGGTCCTCGCGCCAGCCCGGCGCGCCTTCGAGGACGGCCTCGGGCAGGAGTCCCTCCGCGACCAGCACCTCGGGCGAGATCAAAAGCGGATTGCCGGCGAAGGCCGACGCGCACGTGTACGGCGAGCCGCCCGCACCCGCCGGACCGATGGGCAGCACTTGCCACAGAGTCTGGCCCGCGTCCGCCGCCCAGTCGAGGAACCGGTCGGCGCCCGGACCGAGATCGCCGATTCCGAAGCGGCCGGGAAGGGACGTCGGATGAAGCAGGATGCCGGCGGCGCGCAAGTCGGGAGGATTCGTGCTCAAGGGGAATTCATTCTCCAGACTCCAGACTCCAGACCTACCCGCTGTATCTCCGCGCTTCCCGGCTCTTCCCCCACCAGAGCACCAGCCCCATCTCGTTGGGATGCGCCAGGTCCGGATGCGTGGGGCGCACCCGGACGGTGTAGCCGAGGTTCTCGCCGCCCGGCTTGCGGTGGGTCATCCGAAACGCGCCGGTCTCCGCCTCGCGGGCCACCGGGTCGAACCGCACGGCCGTGCCGGACTCCAGCAGCCCGTCCGCCTCCACCGGCCCCTCGAACAGCTCGACGGAAACATCGGACGGCTCGAGCGGCCCGAGATGGACCCGCGCCACGATGTCGAACGCCGCGGCAGTGGGGAGCGTCGCCGGGTCCGGCTCGACTGTGACGCTCTCGAGCCGCGCTCCCGGCCAGGCGGCGCGCACCCGTTCCTTCCACGCGACCAAGCGCTTCAACGGCGCGCGGGAGCCGTCCATCATCGCCCGGCGGTGGAAGGCGCCGGGGACGTAGCATTGCTCGAGGTACTCGGACACCATCCGGTCCGAGGAGAATTCCTCCGCCACGCGCGAGGCCGCCACGACCATGCGGTCGATCCAGCGCTGCGGCAGCCCCGCGCCGTCGCGATCGAAGAACATCGGGAGGACGCGGCCTTCGAGCGCGTCATAGAGCGCGCGCACGATCTCGTCGTCGGAGGCCTGGTCCTTCGCCTCGCCGACCGCGAAACCCGCCTCGTCGTGGGGCGCCTCATCCCACCAGCCGTCGAGGACCGAGAGATTCAGGACGCCGTTCATCGCGGCCTTCATGCCGGAGGTGCCCGAGGCCTCCCGCGGCCGCTCGGGCGTGTTGAGCCAGATGTCGCAGCCGGCGACGAGCGTACGCGCGAGACCCATGTCGTAGTCCGGCAGGAAGACCACTCTGCCCTTCAGCTCGGGCCGCTCTGCCGCGTTGGCCACGGTCCGGAGAAACTCCTTGCCGGCCTCGTCCCGGGGGTGTGCCTTGCCGGCGAAAAGAATCTGGACCGGCCGCTCGATCTGGTGGAGCAGGTACTCGAGGCGTTTGGGCTCGCGGAAGAGGAGAGTGGCCCGCTTGTAGGTGGCGAATCGCCGCGCGAACCCGATCGTCAGCGCCTTCGGATCGAGGGCGTGCGCGGCGGCTTCGATTTCTTCCTCGCGGGCCCCGCGCTTCTTCTTCTCCTCGACGAGCTTCTCCCGGCAGGCGGCGACGAGACGCGCCCGGAGGGATTCGTGCGCCCGCCAGAGCGCCGCGCGGTCCACCGCTTCCGGCCGCTCGGCGATCCCGGTCGCCCCGATCTCGGGGGCTGTCCAGGTCGGCGCATGCACCCCGTTGGTGATCGGGCGGATCGGGACCTCGGACAACGGGAGATCCGGCGTCACGCCTCTCCAGAGCCGGCGGGAGACGCCGGCGTGCAGCTTCGACACGGCGTTCTGGTGGGTCGAGAGCCGCATCGCGAGGACGGCCATCGAGAAGAGCTCCCGCGACTGGTCTCCGGTCTCGCGGCCGAGCTCGAAGAGCTCGTCGAAGCTGATGCCGAGCTCCGCCACGTACGAGCCGAAGTACTTCCAGAGCAGGTCGGGCGAGAAGACGTCGATACCCGCTGGAACCGGCGTGTGCGTCGTAAAGATGTTGCCCGTCGTGGCGACTTCACGCGCCTCCGCGAAAGTCAGGTGTTCTTCCTGCACGAGACGGCGGATCTTCTCGAGCGACACGAAGGCGGCGTGCCCCTCGTTGATGTGCCGGATCGTGGGCGACAGGCCCAGCTTGTCGAGCGCTCGCGATCCGCCGATGCCGAGCACGATCTCCTGTTGGAGCCGCATCTCGTGGCCGCCGCCGTAGAGCCGAGCCGAGATCTCGCGGTCGTGAGGCTCGTTCTCGGGAACGTTCGAGTCGAGGAGCAGCAGGGGCACCCGCCCCACCTTGGCCATCCGAATCAGCAGGTGGACTCTCCGGCCGGCGAGGTCCACCGACACCACCGGCGGCGAGCCGTCCGGGGGCTCCCCGATCGACAGCGGCAGATCCTCGGGCTCGAGCACGGGGTAGGCTTCCGCCTGCTTGCCTTCCGCGTCGACGACCTGGCGGAAGTACCCTTCGCGGTAGAAGAGCCCGACGCCGACGAGCGGCACGCCCAGGTCGCTCGCGGACTTCAAATGGTCGCCGGCGAGAATGCCCAGGCCGCCGGCGTAGATGGGAAGAATCTCCGTCAGCCCGAACTCGGCCGAGAAGTAGGCGATCTTTTCGCCCCAGGCGACGAGTTCGCGGGCCGACGGATGGCGCGGTTCCGAAGCGTCTTCCTCTGCGAGGCGCTGCGCGACGGCGCGCAGCTCTTCCTGGTAGACCGCGTCCTCCGCGGCCCTCCAGAGCCGCTCGGCGGGAACCTCCCGAAAGAACCGGACGGGGTTCCCGCGCGCCCGGCGCCACGCCTCGGGGTCGAGCGACGAAAAGAGGGCGCGCATGTCCGCGCGCCACGTCCACCGCAGGTCGTGGGAGAGGGCGAAGAGAGGCAGGAGCTTTTCGGGGACGCCGGAGACCCGAAAGGCCTTTTCGAGAACGGGTGTCAACTCGCTTCGTAGTGTACCAGACCTCGGCCCCCATCCGGCCCTAACTCGTGCAGAGTCAGAGACCTGCAGCCGATTCTGCAGGGCGAATCTCCTCGACTTTCACCGCGAGGCTCTTTCCGAGCTCGATGAAGCGCTCGACCCATTTTCGCGCGTCCTCGAACCCTCCGTCCGCCTCCCGGCGCCGCGCGGGAAGGCTGCGCCGCAGCAGGTGGTCGTAGGCGTTCTGCACCTTCCAGAAATCCACCTCGAAGGGCAGCGTGCGCGCCAGCCGGACCAGACCCTCCAGGGCCTCGAGCTCGACGAGGTCCGCGGGATTGGCCCGCAGGGCGTCCGCCAGCCGCTCGACCGCGTGCTGGACCGCCAGCCCCAGTCCATCTTCGTGGAGGGTGATCCCGACGTCGCTCGCCTCCAGAAGGATCTCGCGCATTCTCGCCAGGTCCGGCTCCGGCGCCTCGAGCGCGCGGCGCAAGGCGGTCGCCAGCGCCAGCTCCGCCGCCATGCGAAAGCCGCGGGGCTGCACGATGCCGTGGCTCGAGAGAAACCGCATGAGCGGGGCGTTGTCCTCGTAGAGCTGCCGGTAAACGGCGTCCGCCTCCGTCAGCACCGAGCGCAGGATGAAGCCGAGCACTCGCTGCTGCTCGTCCCGGAAGAGCAGGCGCAACGCGTAGACGCCCGAGCCGAAGTGGCGATCCACGATCCGGAGTATCTCGGCCAGGTCGGCTCGCCGGAAGGGCTCGGCGAGATCCGCGGCGGCACGCTCGTACGCCCCTTCCTCCGCGGACCGCAGGATCCCGCCCGACAGGTTGTGGTCGCCCAGGTGGAGCACGCCGAAGGCCACCTCCTGCGACTCCCCCGTGATCTCCGAGGAAACCGCCGCGCGGCCGAGCGCGAGTCGCGCCCTCCCGCTCGAGAACATCCGCGAGTCCTTCCGCGCGACGCCGTAGCAATAGACCCGCGACGCTTCCTCGGGCTCGCGGAAGAGTGAGAGGACGCCGTAGTGGGCGCCCACCTTCTCGAGCGAGACCATCGCGGGACGCACGGACTCCTCGTAGAGTCTCCGGCCGTCGCCGGTCTCCGGGAGATTGCTTTTGGCCTCCTCCAGAATCTCCAGGAAGGGCGCCTCGGAGCCCGCGCCGAGGAGCTCCTCCGAGAGCTGGAGCACGCGGCCCGCGTACTGCAGGATCTGGCGCGCCTCGATGCCGCCGATGTCGTCGAAGAACCAGCCGCAGCTGGTGTACATGAGTTGGGCATGCCGCTGGATCTCGAGGAGCTTGATCGCCGCGACCCGCTCCTCGCCGGGAAGCTCGCGCCCGGCGTGCTTCTTCAGAAAACGACGTACGTTCTCGGGCGAGCGATCCAGGATGACCCGGACGTACTCGTCGCGCGCCGCCCATGGGTCCGCGAACAGAGCTCCGGCGGCCGCCTCGTAGCGCGGCGCGATCGCATCGCGCAGGAAGTCGAGCGCGCGCCGCAGCGGCGCCCTCCAGGCCTGGCTCCACCCCGGGTGCGACCCGCTCTGGCAGCCGCAGTCGCTCCTCCACCGCTCGACCCCGTGCGCGCAGCTCCACGACGTGTTCTCCACGATCCGGACCTCGTGCGTCGGGGGGTGCTTCTCGAGAAACTCCCCATAGTTCGTCAGCCGCGCGAGGCTCCCCGACTCGATCGTGTGAAGAGCGTAGGCCAGGGCCATGTCGCCGTGGCGATGGTGGTGGCCGAACGTCTCGCCGTCGGTCGCGACGTGAACGAGCTGGGGCCCCTCGCGGGACGGCGAAAAGGCGGCCGTCAGACGCTCGGCGAACTGTTCGCCGCGGGAGAGCAGCCGATCGAAGGCCACGGCGCGCGAGACGGGCCCATCGTAGAAGAAGACCGACAGCAATCGGCCCGACGGCAGGACGACGCGGTAGGCCCGGGTCGGGTCGATGCCGGCCTCGCGCACGTCCTGCCAGTCGGCCTCGCCGAGCGCGCGCACGTGGCTCGCCTGGTGGGGGGCGAGGATGGTGAAGCCGATGCCGAGGGAGGCGATCGTCTCGAGAGACTCCGTGTCGACGGCGGTCTCGGGCAGCCACATCCCCTCCGGCTCGCGCCCGAAGCGGTGGACGAAATCACGAATGCCCCAGAGCACCTGGGTGCGCCGGTCGCGGGCGCTCGCGAGAGGGAGAATCATGTGGTTATACGGCTGCGCCAGCGCCGAGCCGTGGCCCGAGAACCGCGCGCGGCTGTCGGCGTCGGCCGCCAGGATGGCGCGGTAGACGTCCGGCTCCTTCTGCTCGAGCCACGACAGCAGCGTCGGCCCGAAGTTGAAGCTCATCGAGGCGTAGTTGTTGACGATCGCGACGATCCGGTTCTCGCCGTCCAGAATGCGGGCGTAGGCGTTGACCGCGTAGCATTCCGCCGCGATCCGCTCATTCCAGTCGTGGTACGGATAGGCGGACGGCTGCCCCTCGATCGCCTCGAGCCAGGGGTTCTCCCGGGGAGGCTGATAGAAGTGCCCGTGGATGCAGACGTAGCGGTCCATGGCGATAAAACTCCGACGCCCGGTCAGCTTTCGTCGACGACAGCGGGCTCCGCCTCCGGCTCGGGCTCTTCCTCCTTGTCCACGAGGGCGGCCGCCAGCGGCTCCTCCTCCGCGGGCGGCGGCTTGAAAAAGACGGCGCCGAGCGGCGGCAGGGTCAGCGAGAGACTGTGCGAGCGGCCATGGGCCGGCACGGCGAGCGCCGTCGCGCGGCCGCGGTTCCCCATTCCGCTGCCCCCGTACTCGGCGGCGTCGCTGTTGGCGATCTCGGCCCAGTCCCCCGCCCGGTCCACGCCCACGAGGTAGCCATAGCGCGGCACGGAAGTGAAGTTGAAGGCCGCGACGATGTCGTCGCCCGCGTGCTTTCCGCGCCGCACGAGCGAAACGACGCTGTGGTCGGCGTCGTGGCAGTCGATCCAGTCGAAACCCTCGGGCTCGAAGTCGAGCTCGTGGAGCGCCGGCTCGGAGGCGTGCAGGCGGTTCAAGTCGCGGACCCAGAGCTGCACGCCGCCGTGGCGCGGCCGCTCGAGCAGGTCCCAGTCGAGGCTCGTGTCGTGGTTCCACTCCTTCCACTCCCCGATCTCGCCTCCCATGAAGAGGAGCTTCTTGCCCGGCTGCGCCCACATGTACGCGAAGAGCAGCCGCAAGTTCGCGAACTTCTGCCACTCGTCGCCCGGCATCTTGGAGAGCAGCGAGGCCTTCAGGTGCACGACCTCGTCGTGCGACAGCGGGAGGACGAAGTTCTCCGTGTACTGGTACATGCGGCGAAACGTCAGCTCCGAGTGGTGGAACTTGCGGAACACGGGGTCGAGGCTCATGTAGTCGAGCGTGTCGTTCATCCAGCCGAGGTCCCACTTCATGTGGAACCCCAGGCCGCCGAGGTACGTCGGGCGGGAGACCATCGGCCACGACGTGGACTCCTCGGCGATCGTCACCGTGCCGGGGTGTGACTTCCCGACCTCCTCGTTGAAGCGGCGCAGGAGAGTGATCGCGCCGAGATTCTCGCGTCCCCCGTACTTGTTGGGGATCCATTCGCCGGCCCTGCGGGAGAAGTCGAGATGGAGCATGGAGGCGACACCGTCCACCCGAAGGCCGTCCACGTGGTAGCGGTCCAGCCAGTAGAGGCCGGCGGAGAGCAGGAAGCTGCGAACCTCGTGCCGGTCGTAGTTGAAGACGCAGCTCCCCCAGTCCGGGTGGTAGCCCTGGCGGGGATCGGCGTGCTCGTAGAGGTGCGTGCCGTCGAAGTAGGCCAGCCCGTGCTCGTCGGAGGGAAAGTGCGACGGCACCCAGTCGAGGATCACGCCGATCCCGGCCTGGTGGAGCGTGTCGACGAGGTACATGAAGTCCTGCGGCGTGCCGAAACGGGAGGTCGGCGCGAAGAAGCCCGTGCCCTGGTAACCCCATGAGCCCGCGAACGGGTGCTCGGCGATCGGGAGGAGCTCCACGTGCGTGAACCCCATCTCCCGCGCGTAGTGCGCCAGCGCGCCCGCGGCCTCGCGATAGGTCAGCGGGCGGTTGTGCTCCTCGGGCACCCGCCGCCAGGACCCCAGGTGCACCTCGTAGATCGACATCGGCTCCGACGAGCGCTGCTTCTCTTCGCGCGCGGCGAGCCACTTTCCGTCCCGCCAGCGGTAGTCGAGGTCCCACACGATCGACCCTGTGCGCGGCGGCACTTCGTGGCGGACGGCGAAGGGATCGGCCTTGTCGACCGTGTAACCGTGGAAGAGCGACGCGATGTGGAACTTGTAGACGGCGCCCTTCTCCACACCCGGCAGGAAACCCTCCCAGATGCCCGACTGCCCGACTGGCTGGAGCCCGTGCGCGCCCGGCTTCCAGGCGTTGAAGTCCCCGATCACCGAAACGGCGGCAGCGTTGGGCGCGAAAACGCCGAAGGTGGCGCCGCGAACGCCATCCACTTCGTCGAGGTGGGAGCCGAGCTTGTCGTACAGGCGGGTGTGGTTGCCTTCGTTGAAGAGGAAGAGGTCGTCCTCGGCCAGCCGCGTGGCGTCGTAGCGCGGCGCGCCCGCGCGATTGACCGATCCCGTGCGTCGTTTCTCGGCCAGAGGATCCTCCCGCTGCTCGCGAGTTTATCCTCAGAGCCGCGGCGCGATTCGTCGCATAATGCGCCCGCCATGGACGGGACCGCGATCGTCGTCTGCGACGGCCTGTTCGCCACGCCGTACGGCAAGACCGCGCACGGGCTCGTCCGGGGAACCGAACGCTACGAGGTTCTCGGCGTCATCGATCATCCAGCCGCCGGCCGCGACGCCGGCGAGGTGCTCGACGGCGTGCGCCGCGGCATTCCGGTCTTCGCAACGATCGCCGACGCGCTCCGCTCGCTCCCCGGGAAGCCGGACTTCTGCGTCGTCGGCGTGGCGACTTCGGGCGGCCGCGTGACGCCCGGGTTGCGCGCTCTGCTCTCCGAGTCGATCGACGCCGGCATGTCCGTCGTCAACGGTCTCCATGAGTTCCTCTCGGACGACGCGGAGCTGTCGGCCGCCGCCGAACGCAACGGTGTCACGATCCGCGACGTCCGAAAGACCGGCCGCCGCGCGGAGCTGCACTTCTGGAGCGGCGCCATTCTCGCGATCGACGCGCCGCGCATCGCCGTGCTCGGGACGGACTGCGCGCTCGGCAAGCGCACGACCGCGCGCTTCCTCCTCGAGGCCTGCCGCGGTGTGGGTATCGAGACCGAGCTCGTCTTCACGGGCCAGACCGGCTGGATGCAGGGCTCCCCCTTCGGATTCATCCTCGACTCGGTGCCGAACGACTTCGTCTCGGGCGAGCTGGAGCACGCGATCGTCTCCTGCTGGGAAGCGAAGCGGCCGGACCTCATCCTCCTGGAGGGCCAGTCCGCCTTGCGAAACCCCTCGGGTCCGTGCGGCTCGGAGTTCCTCCTCTCCGGCCGCGCGGCTGGCGTGATCCTCCAGCACGCGCCGGGCCGCGTGCACTACGAGGGCCTCGAGGAGTTCGGCCTGCGCATCCCGCCGATCGCCGACGAGATCGCGCTCATTCGCACCCTCGGAGCGCGTACGCTCGCCGTCACGTTGAACGGTGAGGGCCTGACGCCCGAAGCCCTGCGGGCCGAGCAGCAGCTTCTCAGCCGGAAGCTCGGAATTCCGGTCGTCCGGCCGCTCGAGGAGGGGGTCGAGGCGCTCGTTCCGGTCGTGCGGGAGTTTCTCGCGGCGGAAGCGGCGCGCGGGTGAGGATCCATTCGGTCGGAAGCATCCTCGAGGAGTTCGCGCTCACTCGCCCCTACTCGATCGCCGGGCAGGAGCTCCTCACGCACGTGAGCAATGTCATCGTCCGAGTCGAAACGGAATCAGGCCTCGTCGGCCTGGGCTCCGCCTCGCCCGGAGAGCACGTCACGGGCGAAACGGTGGTAGCCTGCCGGGCCGCTCTTTCCCCGGAAGGCCTCGTCTGGCTCGCCGGGCGCGACGTCCGGAGCCTGCCCGCGCTCTGCCGCGAATCCGAGGAGCGATTCCCGCTGACACCGGCGGCGCGGGCCGCCGTGGACATCGCGCTCCACGACCTGGCGGCGCAGCTCCTCGGCGTCCCGCTCGTCGAGATGCTCGGCCGCGTTCACGACGCCCTGCCCACCTCGATCACGATCGGCATCAAGCCGCTCGACGAGACGCTCGCGGAAGCCGACGAGTACCTCGGGCGCGGGTTCCGGGTCCTGAAGGTGAAGATCGGCGACGCGCTCGAGGAGGACCTGGAACGTCTGGTCCGGCTTCGCGAGCGTGTCGGCGGCAGGGCCGCGATTCGCGTCGACGCGAACCTCGGCTATTCGATCGAGGAGACATCCGCGTTCTTCAAGCGCACGGCCAGTCTCGACGTCGAGTTCGTCGAGCAGCCCGTGGCGCGGGAGGCGTTCGACCAGGTCCGCACGCTGCGCCCCGCCTGGCGCGCGCGGATCGCGGCCGATGAGAGCCTGCACGGCGAGAAGGACGCCCTGGCGCTCGCGACGCCTCCGGGCGAGCCGGCCTGCGGCATCTTCAACATCAAGCTCATGAAGTGCGGCGGGATCTGGCCCGCGCTCCGCATCGCCGCGATCGCCGAGACGGCAGGGATCGCGTTGATGTGGGGATGCATGGACGAGAGCCGCATCTCCATCGCGGCCGCCCTCCACGCCGCGTTCGCCTCCCCGACGACCCACTACCTCGACCTCGACGGCAGCCTCGACCTCGCGCGCGACGTCGTCTCCGGCGGCTTCACCCTCGAGAATGGCCTGATGCGCACCACCACCGCGCCGGGGCTCGGGGTCCGGCCGATGGGTTGATCTCGGAGGCGACGATGGCTGCCTTTCCAGAAACTCCGAAGAATGAAGACCTGACCCCCAAGACACGCCAAGAGGGAAGACCCGATCGATATTCTCGCCACACAACTCATCCCGCTCGCGGCTCGAGCAGTCTCCGCTCTCGGAGCGGAGGACGCCTCGCGCCGCGGGAGACGTAGCGAGCGAGGGATCAGGCGAGCGGTCGAGCGCGCATCCGCGCGAGCCGATCGCCGGTGCGGCCGAAGGCCGCAGATACCCGAGCGAGCGGAGGCGACGGCTAGGGGACCCAGACGAGCGCGACGCGGCGGACGGTGATGTCGGTCTTCTTCGGGCGCAGCGACACCCTCTCGAGCTTCTCGGTGGCGGGATCCGACGCCGCCGCGGAGGCCGCGAGCTCGGCCTGGAGCTCCGCGTCCAGGTCCTGGATCTGCTGCTCGACCGCGCCCACGGTTTCCTTCGCGCGCCCGACGTCCCCCGCCTGCTTCATCGTGCGGCCTGCCGTGCGCGCGGCCGTCGTCGCCCTCCCGAGCGTGGTCGTCGAGATCGCCTTGCGGCCGAACAGGGCGCCCAGCACGGTGGCGCCGACTGAGATCGCCGTCTGGAGCCCCGCCTGCGTCGTCTCCTGCTTCTCGCGGGCGACGGTTTGCCCTGCGCGTCGCCGGCGCTCCTGCAGCGCCGCGAGCCTGGGCGCGTACTTCTGCCGGAGTTTTTCGGCGGCGCCGTCCCGCATCTCCCGGGCGCTGTGCGCCAGACGCCCGCGGAAGTCCGCCTCGCTCTCGCCGGGCCGCGAGACCTCGCGGGTCGAGGGGCTGCGGAGCATGTCGAGCGTGCGCTCGCGGTAGATCCAGGTCGCCAGGTCCTTGCCCCAGGCTTCCCAGCTCTTCGGTTTGTCCGCCGCGGAAGTGAGCTGCGCAAAGACGGCGCCGGATTCCGGCTCTCCCTCGAGGTCCTCGACCGCGAACTCCGCCTCCCCGGCCGACGACCAGTCCACCGGATCAGCGATCGACGAGACTCGCGCCAGCGTCTCGGTCGAGGACACCCCGCTCTTTGCGTCCGCGTAGTGGACCTCGGCCACGCCGAGGACGACCGGCCGATAGACCGACTTTCCGGCGGATCCCCGCGAGGGAACGAAGAGCTGCGGGATCTCCGGAGGCAGGACCGGCCGCGGCCCGCCCTCCCCGGCCGGCGCCGGCGGCGAGGCGGCCTTCGACGCTCCGGACGCGGGCGTTTCGCGACGCCGCGAGTCCATGAGCATCTTGATCTGCGCGCGCGTCAGCGGTCCCCGGAGATAGGACATCGCCCACCGCGTCTCGAAGATGACCGGCGCGTCCTCGTGGACGTTGTTGAGGAGAAACACCCGGTTGCCGAGGCCCGCGAGGATCTGCTCCATCCGCCCGCGGTCGAACCTCTTCGCGGCTCCGGCCGCGACTCCCTCGAGCCCCTCGAGGACGCGCGCCTTGTCGCGCTCGGTCTGCAGCCGGCCCAGAAACCAGGTGCCCGTGTTGGACAGGCCCTTATAGTCGAGGTCCACCGGGTTTTGCGTCGCCAGCACGACGCCGAGGCCGAACGCGCGCCCCTGCTTCAGCAGCGTCAGGAGCGGCGCCTTGGCGGGCGGTGTGGCGACCGGCGGGAAGTACCCCGCGATCTCGTCCATATAGAGGATCGCGCGCAGGCTCGTCGTACCGGACTGCGCCCGCATCCAGGCGAGCGTCTGGTTCAGGAGCAGCGTCACGAAGAACATGCGCTCCGCGTCGGAGAGGTGAGCGATCGAGAAAATCGAGACGCGCGGCTTGCCCGCCGCGGTGCGCAGCATCGCCCCGATCTCCAGGGCCTCCCCCTCCAGCCACGAGGCGAAGCCCGGGGCCGCGAGCAGGTTGTTGAGGTTCATCGCCAACGTGAAGCGCTCCTTTGCCGGAAAGAAGGACTCGAGATCCACGACCCCGATCCGCGTCACGCTCGGCGACTGGATCCGCCCGATGAGAGCGGTGAGATCCAGGTCCTCGCCCTTCTTCCACGCGTCGGCCAGGATCGTCGCGACCAGGATGTGCTCCCGGCTCTTCAGGGGATCCGCATCGACGCCGAGAAGCGTCAGAAGGCCGGTCGCCGTCGAGGAGACCCGCTCGCGCAGCAGCTCTTCGTCCTCTCCGACGCCCGCGTCGGGGGCGGCGAAGGATTTCAGGATCGAGACCGGAAGCCCGGAGCTCGAGCCCGGCGTGTAAATCGCGAAGTCGGCGGACTCCTTGAGCCGGGCGATCCTCGCCCCGTCCTGGCCCCACTCGGCGAGGCCCTTCGCCCACAGCTCGGCCTGCTGCTTCGCGAACTCGTCGGGCGAGAGGCCCTTGCGCGCGGCGTCCTCTTCGTTGATCCACGGGCGAAAGTCCGAGGGCAAAAGGCCTGGGAAAGTCAGCAACAGGTTGCAGAGGTCGCCCTTCGGGTCGATGAGGATCGCCGGCACGCCGTCGATGGCGGCCTCCTCGATGAGCGACAGGCAGAGGCCGGTCTTGCCGCTGCCGGTCATCCCGACGCACACCGCGTGCGTCACCAGGTCGCGCGAGTCGTAGAGGAGGAGATCGTCCTGCCGCTTCTTCTTCGCGAGGTCGAAGGATTTTCCCAGGTAGAACGCGCCGAGCTTCTCGAAGTCCTGCATGGAGGGGATCATAGTCAGAAGGGCCGACTTTTCGACTAAACTCCGCACGTCTTGCAGGAAAACCTGCGGTGATCAGCACGAAGCTCGCCAACCGCTACGAGATCCTCGGGGAGCTCGGACGCGGCGGCATGGGCGTCGTCTATCGCGCCCGCGACCCCCTGCTGAACCGCGAGGTCGCGATCAAGCTCATCTCCTCGACCGACCTGACGGCCGAGATCGAGGAACGTTTCCAGCGAGAAGCCCAGGTCGTCGCGCAGATGGACCACCCCGCCATCGTGCCCATCTATGACCTCGGCCAGCACGACGGCTCCCTCTTCTTCGTGATGCCGGTAGCGAACGGCACGACCTTGCTGCGCCTGATCCGGGACCAGTCGCTGCGCCTGGGCGAGGTCGTCGACATCGGGATCCAGGCCGCCGACGCCCTCGACTACAGCCACTCCCGCGGCGTCGTGCACCGGGACATCAAGCCGGCGAACATCATGGTGACGCGGGAAGAGGGCTCCGGGGCCCGCGTCCGCGTGATGGACTTCGGCCTCGCGCATGCCGCCACCGAGTCGCGTCTGACCAAGACCGGCACGCTCGTCGGCACGGTCGCCTACCTCTCCCCCGAGCAGGTCGCCTCCCGCGCGTTCGACGGCCGCTCCGACATCTACTCGCTCGGTGTGGTGCTTTACGAGTGCCTCGTGGGCGAGCCTCCGTTTACCGGCGAGGTCCAGTCGATCCTCTATCGCATCGTCCACGAGATCCCCCAGCCCCCGCGCGCCCTGGGCGCGGAGATCCGCGAGGAGCTCCAGGACATCATCCTGCGGTGTCTCGAGAAGGACCCCGCCAAGCGCCCGCAGAAGGCGGCGCAGGTCTCCGAGGCGCTTCGGCGCCACAAGTCGAGCCTGGCCACCGACGAGTTTCGGATGTCGGTGGTCCTCTCCGCGAGCCGGGTCCTCCAGCGGCCAGCCCTGTCCGCGTTCATCGGACGAGAGAAGGAGTTCGCCGAGCTACAAAGGCGCCTGAACGCTGCGATCTCGGGCGACTGCCAGTTCGCCGTCGTGGCCGGCGAGCCCGGGATCGGCAAGACGCGGCTTCTCGAAGAGCTCAAGACCCTCGCGGGCGTCCGGAAGATCCCCGTCCTCTACGGCCGGTTCATGGAGCAGGACCGGGCGTCCTCCTACCAGGGATTCTGCGAGCTCGTCCAGGATTACTTTCGGGGCCGCGACACCGTCAGCACCGCGTCTGCGCGGCCCGACTTTTCCGACATCGCGGCGGAACTCTTGTCGCTGTTTCCGCAACTCTCGGAGATCGCGGAGTTGCGCTCCGCGGTCAGCGCCGACTCCCGGATCGCCGCGGTCGGAGAGGACAAGAAGGCCGACGACCGGATCCAGATCTTCGAGATCCTGGCGCGCACGCTGACCCGCATCGCCGGAGGCAAGCCGCTCGTCCTGATCCTCGAGAACCTGCACGGAGCCGAGATCTCGATCGAGGCGCTCCAGTACGTCGTCCGCCGTCTGGGGCCGACTCCCACGCTCGTGGTCGGCAGCTACCGGCAGACGGAGACCGACAAGCGGCACCCGCTGACCCGCATGCTCGACTCTTTCACGGACGACCCACGGTTCGTGTCGATGACGCTTCCGCCGCTCTCGCCCTCCGAGCACCGGACCCTGGTCGAGTCGGTGGTGGGAGCGCCCCGGGTGTCCGACGAACTGGCCGCGCGCCTGCGCGACGCGACGGAGGGCAACCCGTTCTTCACCAAGGAGCTGATCCGCTCGCTCGTCGAGTCCGGCGGAATCGCGCGCGATGACACCGGGGCATGGAGCTTCTCGGAGGAAGCCGAGATCTCGGCGGACGCGATGCCGGCCACGATCCAGCAGGCCGTCGAGAAGCGCATCGAACGGCTTCCCGAGAAGCTCCGTGACCTGCTCTCCGTCGCGTCGGTCCTGGGGAAGACATTCGATTCCCGGGACCTCGAGACGCTCGTCGAGGACGCGCAGAGCGTGGACGACGACATCGACGGGCTGGTCCGCGAAGGGATACTCGAGGAGGAGCGCGAGTCCCGCGGAGACCGCCTGAGCTTTTCGAGCGGGATCGTACGGGACGTGCTGTACGGGGCGCTGTCCCGCCGCAAGCGCCGCTCCCTCCACCGGAAGTACGCGGAGCTCATCGAAAAGCGCTACATGGGCCGCCTGGACCGCATCTATCCGGACCTCGTCCACCACTTCTCGCAGGCGGACGTGCCCGAGAAGACGGTCGCCTACGGCCTGGAGCTCGCGCGGAAGTCGCTCGGCGCCTTCAGCCCGGAAGACGCGATCCGCGTGACGAAGGTCGTGCTGGAGTTTCTGGAGGACGAAGAGTGGGCGGGCGACCCGGGCCTGGAGGGAGAGGCCCGGTCGCTCCTCGCGCACGGCTATCGCATGTCCGGCAACGTGGACGCGTCGCTGCGTGAGGCCGAGGGCGCCGTGCGGGTGTTTCGCGACGAGAACCAGCCCGAGCGCGCGGCGGCCGCCATCCTCTTTGCGGCCGAGACCGCCTGGCAGGCCCGCCGGATCGACGACGCGCGGCGGTGGGTTGAGCGGGGGCTCGAAGCGGCGCACGCGACCGGGCAGTCGGAGCACATGACCCCGCTCCTCTCGCTCGCGGCGACGGTGGCCAACCTGCGCGGCGAGTATGCGAAAGCCGCGGGGTACCAGGCGGAGATCGAAAAGCTAGCGCCGTTCCAGAAAGCCGGCGAGGAAGAGATCCCGAGAGGCGGGCTGCTCACCGTCGCTCTGCCCAACCCGATCGCGGCGACCGAACCGGCCGTCTACGAGACGACGGAGGAGCACGAAGTCCTCGCAAACGTCTTTGAGACCCTCGTGACCACGGACGCCCAGGGAAACCTCGCGCCACAGCTCTCCGAGCGGTGGTCGCTGGAGGACGGCGGCCGGGCCGTGCGCCTGCACCTGCGCGGCGGAGTCGTCTACTCCGACGGCACCCCGCTGACCGCTCCGTCCGTGAAGGCGGCCCTGGAACGCTCGATCCGGCTCTCACGGGAGGTCATGCCAGCGGCGTTCACCGCCATCGAGGGCGTGCACGAGTACCTGGACGGCCGAGCCGCCGAGGTCACCGGGATCCAGGCGCTGTCGGAAGAGGATCTCCGCATCGGCCTCCTTCACGCCGTTCCGATCCTCCCGTCCCTGCTGACGGACGGGAGAACCGCCATTGCCGCCGACGGCAGCGAGCCGGGGGCCGGACCGGTCGGCACGGGCCCCTTCCGGACCGTGCTGCACACGCCCGACCTGGCGGTCCTCGAGCGAAATCCCCGCCACTGGAAGACCCCCGGCGCGAGGCTCGACCGAATCGAGTTCCGCGCGTCGCTCTCGCCCTCCGCGATCGCCGAGGGCCTGCACTCCGGGGAGCTCGACGTGGCGCGGGACCTTCTCCCCCGGGACCTCGAAGCCATCCTGCGCGAGCCCCGGTTTCGCGGGGGTCTTGTCGAAACGCCGAAGAAGAACACCTACTTCGCGGTATTCAACAGCGGCAGCGCCGCCGGCGCGAGCCTGCCCCTGCGAACGGCGCTTGCGGGCGTGGCGCG
Organism: Thermoanaerobaculia bacterium; assembly: GCA_046716885.1. Taxonomy (GTDB): domain Bacteria; phylum Acidobacteriota; class Thermoanaerobaculia; order UBA5066; family Gp7-AA6; genus DAHUXD01. Next base: position 27,721 of record JBKJWL010000102.1, read on the forward strand.
GACGCAGGACTTCGTCTGGGGGGCGCTCGGCCGCTTTGCTCTTCCCGCCACCGGCATACTTCCGCCGGGCATCCTGGGCCACGATCCGGGGCGCCGCCAGCCCCACGTGCCGAAGGAGAAGGCCGTCGAGATGGTCCGATCGGCGGGGTTGCCTTCCCCCCTGCGGCTACGCGCGGCGGTGCACCCTATCCTCCAGAACCAGTACGCCTCGCTGATGCAGGCGCTCATTCGCCTCTGGACCGAGGTCGGGGTGGAGGTCGAGATCGCCACGACGACGATGCACGACTTCCTCGAGGCCTGGCACGAGAACGCCGCCATGGACCTGCTGATCGGGCGCTGGATCGCCGACTACGACGACCCGGACAACTTCACGCTCAACCTGTTCCACTCGGAGAGCGGGAGGCTCCGCGCGTATTTTGCTTCGCCCGAGACGGACCGGTCCATGGAAGAGGCGCGGGCGGAGCCGCGCCCCGCCGCCCGCGAGAGCCTCTACCGGAAGCTCGAGCACAATCTCCTCGACACCGCCATCCTCGTACCGCTTTTCCACGACGTGGACTATCGGATCGCGAGCCCCGCCGTGCGGGGAATCCAGCTCCACAGCACCGCCCCGTACGTGAACTACGCAGAGCTCGGAAAGGCGGCCGCGCCCGCCTCCGGGCGCGCAGCGCCCGAACGGGCGAGCGGGGGCGGAATCCTGCATGTGCCGATCCAGGGAGTCGTCCGGTCCCTCGAGCCCACGCTCTCGAGCACCGTGGAGCAGGCCGAAGTGCTGCCGAGCGTGTTCGAAACCCTCACCTTCGCCGTCGAGGGCACACGCGTGATTCCGTGGCTGGCCTCCGAGATTCTGATGGAGAAAGACGGCGCGCGTTTTCGGTTCCGGCTGCGGCCGGGTGTGCGCTTTCACGACGGAAGGCGATTGAGCGCCCGCGACGTGCGCTATTCCTTCGAGCGATTCCTGCTCAACCGGGAGAACGACAGCCGCTGGATCTTCCTGCCGATCTCCGGGGCCCGGCGGCTCCTCGAAGGCCAGGCGACCGACCTCGAGGGCTTTCACCTGGTCTCCCCGACGGAGTTCTACGTCGACCTCGACCAGCCGGTCTCCTTCTTTCCCACCGTCACTTCGTTTTCCGGGACGTCGATCATCCCGGAGGGCACCGGCACTCTGGGATCGAGCTGGCGCGAGAACGCGGTCGGGACCGGCCCCTTCCGCATCGTCTCCTTCGAACCCGGGCGGCGCCTGGAACTCGAGCGCAACCCCCAGTACTGGCGCGCGGGCTATCCGAAGAGCGAAGGAATCGTCTTTCGCTTCGGAGTCCTGCCCGAAGAGATCCGCAACGAGTTCCTCGCCGGCCGGCTTTCTCTCGCCTCGGACCTGCTCCCGTCCGACGCGGAGGCTTTTCGGCACGATCCCCGGTTCGCTTCCGGCTACCGCGAAAGCCCCCGGCTGACGACGTACTTCGCCGCGTTCAGCCGTAATCGCGGGCCTCTCCAGGACGTCGAGCTGCGGCGCAACCTCGCCCGCGCCGTCGACGTGGCCGGCATCGTCCGCCGCACGCTCGGACGCCTCGCTATTCCCGCCCACGGCCTGATTCCTCCGGGGCTGCTCGGGTACTCGGCCGCGGGCCCCGCCACGGCTGCCCACGGCGCCGCCGGGTCCGGCTCCGACAGCTCCGTGGAAGCGACGGTGTCCCGCGAGACCGTGGAGCTCTCGGCGGCCGTTCACCCCGTGTTCTTCGGGGAGTTCTCGGCGTTCGCGCAGGAGTTGAGCGACGCGTTCCGCGCCGCGGGATTCAGGATCCGCCCGATCAACAAGACCATGGCGGATTACCTGGATCTCTCCAGCCGCGGAGCCGCGGATCTCGACATCGGGCGATGGAACGCGGACTACCCCGACGCCGACACCTTCGTCCATGGAGTCGTGCACTCCCAGGCCGGGGCGTTCGGCCGCACGATCGGATTCCCGGAGATCGACCGGCTGGCCGAGCAAGGGCGCGCGGAGACCGATCCCCGCATTCGCCATTCGATTTACCGCAAGGTCGAAGAGCTCATCGAGCGCGAAGCTCTCCTCCTGCCGCTTTTCCACGACCAGGTCTACTGCTTCGCGCGGCCGGAGGTGGAAGGCCTCACCGCCCTCGGCCAGAACCCCACGGTTCCTTACGAGGATCTCTGGATCCGGAAGTAGGGTGGATCCGATGATCGGCACGAAGCTCGCCAACCGCTACGAAATCCTCGGGGAGCTCGGACGCGGCGGCATGGGCGTCGTCTACCGCGCCCGCGATCCGCTCCTGAACCGCGAGGTCGCCGTCAAGCTCATCTCCTCGAGCGATCTGACGCCGGAGCTCGAGGAGCGTTTCCAGCGCGAGGCGCAGGTCGTCGCCCAGATGGATCACCCGGCCATCGTGCCGATCCACGACCTCGGCCGGGATCAGGGCTCGCTCTTCTTCGTCATGCCGGTCGTCGGCGGAACGACGCTGCTGCGACTGATCCGCGACCAGTCCCTGCGCCTCGGCGAGGTCGTCGACATCGGCATCCAGGCTGCCGAGGCGCTCGACTACAGCCACTCGCGCGGCGTCGTCCACCGCGACATCAAGCCCGCCAACATCATGGTCACGCGCGAGGAAGGCGGCTCGGGAGTCCGCGTCCGCGTGATGGACTTCGGCCTCGCACACGCGACGACCGAGTCCCGGCTGACCAAGACAGGCACGCTCGTTGGAACCGTCGCCTATCTCTCGCCCGAGCAGGTTGCCTCGCGGGCCTTCGACGGCCGCTCCGACATCTACTCTCTGGGTGTCGTCCTCTACGAATGCCTCGTGGGTGACCCGCCCTTCACGGGCGAGGTCCAATCCATCCTCTACCGCATCGTCCACGAGGTTCCGCAGGCGCCGCGCGCGCTCGGGGCCGAGGTCCGCGAGGAGCTCCAGGACATCCTTCTCCGCTGCCTCGAGAAGGACCCCGGCAAGCGCCCCCAAAAGGCGGGCCAGATCGCCGAAGCCCTGAAGCGCCACAAGTCGAGCCTCGCGAGCGACGAGTTCCGCATGTCGGTCGTGCTCTCCGCGAGCCGCGTCATCCAGCGTCCCGCGACCTCCGTCTTCGTCGGCCGGGAGAAGGAGTTCGCCGAGCTCCAGAGGCGCCTGAACGCCGCGATTTCGGGAGAGGGCCAGTTCGCGGTCGTGGCGGGCGAGCCGGGGATCGGGAAGACGCGCCTCCTCGAGGAGCTCAAGAACCTCGCCAAGGTCCGGAAGATCCGCGTTCTCTACGGACGCTTCGTCGAGCAGGACCGCTCCTTCTCGTACCAGGGCTTCTGCGAGCTGATCGAGGACGACTTTCAGTCCCGCGATGCGGGCGCCTCCTCCGAACGCCCCGACTTCTCCGATCTCGCCGCCGACCTGATCGCTCTCTTCCCCCAGCTCTCCGAGATCGGGGAGCTGCGCTCGGCCGTCAGCGGGGACTCCCGCATCGCCGTCCCGGCTGAGGAGAAGAAGGCCGAGGACCGGATCCAGATCTTCGAGCTCATCGCCAAGACGCTGACGCGGATCGCCGGCGGCAAGCCGCTCGTTCTCATCCTCGACAACCTGCACAGCGCGGAGGTCTCGATCGAGGCCCTGCAGTACATCGTCCGCCGCCTGCGGCCCACACCGACGCTCATCGCCGGCAGTTACCGGCAGACGGAGACCGACAAGCGACACCCCCTCATCCGCATGCTCGAGTCCTTCGCGGACGACCCGCGCTTCGTCTCGATCACGCTTCCGCCCTTCTCCCCCTCCGAGCACCGCTCGCTCGTCGAGTCGCTCGTCGGAGCCCCGAAAGTCTCCGATGAGCTCGCCCGGCGGCTCCGGGACGCGACGGAGGGAAATCCCTTCTTCACCCGGGAGCTCGTCCGCTCCCTCGTCGAGTCCGGCGGCATCGCCAAGGACGACACCGGGGCGTGGAGCTTCTCGAAGGAGGCCGAGATCTCGGCCGACGCCCTGCCCGCGACCATCCAGCAGGCCGTCGAGAAGCGCATCGAACGGCTCCCGCAGGAGCTCCGGGACCTCCTTTCGGTCGCCTCCGTGCTCGGCAAGACCTTCGACTCGAAAGACCTCGAGACTCTCGCCGAGGACGCCCGGGACCTCGACGACGACATCGACCGGCTCGTCCGAGAGGGGATGCTCGAGGAGGAGCGCGAATCGCGGGGCGACCGGCTGACCTTTTCGAGCGGCATCGTCCGCGACGTCCTGTACGCCGCGCTCTCGCGGCGCAAGAGGCGCTCGCTCCACCGAAAATACGCCGAGCTCGTCGAGACCCGCAACGCCGGACGGCTCGAGCGGGTCTACCCCGAGCTCGTCCACCACTTCTCGCAGGCGGACGTCCCCGAGAAGACCGTCGAGTACGCGTTGAAGCTCGCGCAGAAGTCGCTCGACGCCTTCAGCGCGGAGGACGCGGTCCGGGTCGCGAAGACCGCGCTCGACTACCTCGAGGACGCCGAGGACGCCGAGGACCGCAAGCGCGAGGGCGAGGCGCGGCTGCTCCTCGCCCAGGGCCATCGCATGTCCGGCAACATCGACGCGGCGCTACGCGAAGCCGAAGCCGCGATTCGCGTCTTCGAAGCCGAAAAGCAGGGGGCCCGGGTCGCCGCCGGTGTCCTGCTCGTGGCGGAAACCGCCTGGCAGGCTCGCCGCATCGACGACGCGCGCCAGTGGGCCGAGCGCGGAATCGAGACGGCGCGCTCGAGCGGCGACGGGGAGCACCTGGCGAGGCTCCTTTCGCTCGCCGCCACCCTCGCCAACCTGCGGGGCGAGTACGCGACGGCGGCGGCGTACCAGGCCGAGATCGAGAAGCTCACTCCGGCAGAGTTGGCGGCCGAGGAAGAGCTCCCGCGCGGAGGCACGCTCGTCGTCGCGGTCGCCAACCCGATTGCGGCGACCGAGCCGGGCCTCTACGAGACCAACGAGGAGCAGGAGGCCCTCGCCAACGTCTACGAACGGCTGGTGACGACGGACCCCCAGGGCAACCTCGCCCCGGCCCTCTGTGAGAAATGGACCTTCGAGAAAAACGGGCTCGCCGTCCGCCTCCACCTGCGTTCCGGGGTCGTCTTTTCGGACGGCGCGCCTCTGACCGCGGCCGCCGTCAAGGCGTCGCTCGAGCGCTCGATCCGGCTCTCGCGGGAGCAGATGCCCGCGGCCTTCACCGCCATTCGCGGCGTCGCCGAGCACGTCGCCGGAAGGGCGGACGGCGTCGAAGGCATTTCCGCCCCGTCCGAACGGGAGATCGTGATTCGCCTCGCGGACCCCCTTCCGATCTTTCCGTCGCTCCTGACCGATCCGCGCACCGCCATCGTCGCGCCGACCGCGTCGGGAGGCTCGCCGCTCGGCACGGGCCCGTTCCAGGTGGCCCTCCACAAACCGGATCGCGTGGTTCTCGAGCGCAACCCCCGCTACGCGAAGGAGCCGGCGCGCGTGGACCGGATCGAGTTCCGGGCTTCGCTCGCGGCTTCCGCGATCGCAGACGGCCTGCGCGAAGGCTCGCTCGACATCGCGCGCGACCTGCTCCCACAGGACCTCGAGTCGATCCTCCGCGAGCCGCGCTTTCGCTCGGGCCTCGTCGAGACGCCGAAGAAGAACACGTATTTCGCCGTCTTCCACACGGGAAGCGCCGTGGGGGCGAACGTGGCCCTCCGGACCGCGCTCGCCAGCGCCGTCCGGACCCAGGACCTCGTCTGGGGCGCCCTCGGTCGCTTTGCCCTGCCCGCCACGGGCCTGATCCCGCTCGGGATCCTCGGGCACGACGCGGGACGCCGCCAAAAGCACTTCCCGCGCGAAAAAGCGGTCGAGATGATTCGCTCCGCGTCACTGCCCTTCCCCGTCCGGCTGCGGGTCGGCATTCACCCGATCCTCCTCAATCAGTACGCCGCGCTCACGGAGGCCCTCTTCCGCATCTGGGGGGATCTGGGCGTCGAGGTCGACGTCGCTACGAAGACCATGCCCGAGTTCCTCGAATCGTGGCACACCAACAAGGGCATCGACGTCATGCTCGGCCGCTGGATCGCCGACTACGACGATCCCGACAACTTCACGTTCACCCTCTTCCACTCGGGGAACGGGGCGCTGCGCGCTTACTTCTCCTCGCCGGAAACCGACCGCATCCTCGAGGAGGCCCGCGGCGAGGCGCGGCCGGCCGCCCGCGAGGCGCTCTACCGGAAATTCGAGCACGCCCTTCTCGACCCCGCGATCCTCGTGCCGCTCTTCCACGACGTGGACTACCGGATCGCGAGTCCCCGGGTCCGGGGCCTCCAGCTCCGCAGCACCGCCCCTTACGTCAACTACGCCGAGCTCGGAAAGGCGGAGGCGGAGGTGGATCGCGCGGCCGAGCGGCAAACGGGCGGAGGAATCCTCCACGTGCCCATCGCGGGCGTCGTCCGGAGCCTCGATCCGGCGCTCTGCGAGACCCTGGAGCACAGCGAAGTAGCGCCCAGCCTGTTCGAGACGCTCACGCGGGCGCTCGACGGAACGCGGATCGTGCCCTGGATCGCCTCGGAGGTGCTCACGGAGAGCGACGGCAAACGCTACCGGTTTCGGCTGCGCCCGGGCGTGCGGTTCCACGACGGGCGGCGCCTGACGGCGCGCGACGTGCGCTTCTCCTGGGAGCGGCTCCTCATGACCCAGACCGTGAACCGGTGGCTGCTCTCGCCCATCCGGGGCGCCCGGCGACTCATCGGCGGCGAGACTACCGACCTCGAGGGCTTCCACATCGTCTCGCCAAGCGAGTTCTTCATCGACCTCGAGAAGCCCGTCGCCTTCTTCCCGGCCGTCATCTCCTACGCGCCGACCGCGATCCTCCCGGAGGGAACCGGCGCCGGGGGCGGGACCGGGGAGGAGGGGGCCGTCGGGACCGGTCCCTTCCGGATCGTCAGCTTCGACCCCGGCCGAAGGCTCGAGCTCGAGCGCAACCCGACTTACTGGCGGGAGGGGTACCCGCGCTCCGAGGGGATCGTTTTTCGTTTCGGCGTCTCTCCCGAGGAGATCCGCAGCGAGTTCCTCGCCGGGAGGTTCTCGCTCGCCTTCGATCTGCTCCCCGCCGACGCCGAAGCGTTCCGGCACGATCCCCGGTTCGCTTCCCGCTACCGGGAGAATCCGCGCCTGACGACGTACTACGTGACCTTCAACTCCCGCCGCGGCCCGCTTCGCGACGTGGAGCTGCGCCGCGGCCTCGTGCGCGCGTTCGACGTCGGCGGGTTCGCCCGCCGCGCGATCGGAAGGCTCGCCATTCCCGCCCACGGCATCATCCCGCCGGGCCTTCTCGGCTACTCGGCAGCCAGTCCGGCCTCCGGCCCCGTTTCGGGGCCCTCTGGCTCACCCGACAGCTCGGTCGAGGCAACGGTCTCGCGGGAGACGATGGAGCTCGCGGCCGGCGTCCACCCCGTTTTCTTCGGCGAGTTCTCGGCCTACTTCAGGGAGCTCACCGAGGCCTTTCGCGAGATTGGGTTTCGCATCAAGCCGATCAACAAGACGATGGACGAGTACAGCGAGCTGCAGCGCACCGGAGATGGGGACCTGAACATCGGGCGCTGGAACGCCGACTATCCAGACGCCGACAACTTCGTGCACACGCTCCTGCATTCGGACTCGGGCTACCTCGGCCGGTTCGTCGGCAATCCCGAGCTCGACGCGCTCGCCGAACGGGGGCGGGCCGAGACCGATCCGCGCGTCCGGCACTCGATCTACCGGCGCGTCGAGGAACTGATCGCGCGCGAGGCCCTGCTGCTCCCGCTCTTCCACGACCAGACCTACTGTTTCGCGCGACCGGAAGTCGAGGGGCTCACCTCCGTCAGCCAGGGCAACCCGATCGTCGACTACGAGAACCTGTCAATCCGCCGGTAGCCGGGGCCGGCTACGTGTTACCGCGGATCTTCAGCGAGCCCTGCTCGACCCAGTGGGCGAGCGAGCGGCGGATGCGGTAGGAATCCGAGGCGACGGCGTCCTCGAACTCGAGCGGCGTGCCGCCCTGGCTCGCGCGCGCCCACAACGCCTGCAGGAACTCCCCGTCTTTCTCCGCCGGGTGCGGCGTCGGCCGCGTCGCGGTCGCTTCGAGGTGGACGGTGTCGGGCACGAGGGCGGCGGCCTCCTGGAACTCGTCGTAGCGGCGCATGGCCTCGAGCGTGAGCGGGAGGATCTGGAGCGCGGCGGCGCCCGGCCGGGGAGGCGGCGCGCCCTTGACGAACGCGAACCGGCCGGGCGTGGGCCGCTCGAGGAGCTGGTAGAAGGCCTCCTCGCCGCGGAGCTTTCCCCGGTGGATCTCCTCGAGCTTCCCCTCGCGCAGCGAGAGCGTGGCGAACACCTCGCCGCCCTTGAGGCCCAGCAGGGTGAGCATCCCGGAGGCGGACGAGTCGCCCAGGCTCTGGAGGAGCGCCGGCAGGCCGAACACCTCCAGGTCTCCCTGGAGGCTCGCAGCCGGCTCGTCCGCAGCGCCGCCCTGGGCCGCCGAGGCGGACGCGGCCGCCGGCTTGTCCCACGCCGCGATCGCGCGCGCCGCGACCTTCCCGGCCTCCTGTCCGCCGAACCGCGCGGCGACATCCTCGAGCGCCCGCCGCACCGCCGGCAACGGCGTGCCCGCTAGCGCCTCGACCACGTGCACGAGGCTCTGGTCGGTCGCCTTGAGCGTCAGGCCGAGCAGCTTGAAGGGAATGTTGGCCTTGAGCAGCGCGAGCAGCTGCTCCGCGGTGTCCGCATCGTCGGAAAGGTCCTGGCTGCCGAGCTCCTCCAGGCGCGCCATCGCGTCCCCGAGCGACACCTGTTTCTTGACGGCGTGGTCGATCAGGACCCGTCGCGCCCGCGGCGACGGGAGGCGCGCCAGCGTAGCGGCCACGCGGTCGAGCAGGGCGCGCAGGTCCTTGGGCTCATAGGGGGCGCCCGCGGGCCTGGCGAGGAGCCCCTCCAGTTGCGCCAGCAGCTCGCCGAGGCCCTGCTCGGTGCGCTCGTCCTTGTACACGGCCAGGGCCGCCACCGCTTCTTTGACGACGACGAGCGGCAACCCGATCTGGGCGTGCCGAACGACCGTTTCGCTCTCGTCTTCGGCGGAAGCTTCGGGGTCGCGGGGAATGCGCCGCAGGAGATAGAGGAGATTGCGCCGGAAGAACCACTCCTCCTCTCCGACCGCGGTCGAGGGAACGCGGCTCAAGGCCTCGTACGCCAGGGCTCGCGCGGGCGCGCCGTGCACCTCGAGGAGGGCGAGGATCAGCCGGCGCCGGTCGCGCTTCTGCTCGCGCGGAAGCTCCTCGAGCAGGCCCTCCGGCGTGTAGGCCGTGAAGAAATCGAGCACCTTGCGCAGCAGCGCGTACTGGTCGGGCCGCTCCGAGCACTTCCGAAGGAGCTCGCCGTTCAACGTCTCGCCGAGCTTGCGCCGCACGAGCTCGGCGCTGCCCCGATCGACCTTCTTCTCCGCGATCAGGCGGTCGGCGAGCTCGAGCATCTGCACGGCCTGCGGCAGAGA
>JBKJWL010000103.1:0-5232 GCA_046716885.1 Thermoanaerobaculia bacterium
GAACTCGAGCGCGCGCCGGATCATCTTCGCCTGGATGCGCCGGTTGATCGACGCCTCGAAGCCCGCGAACTCCCGCGAGGAGCCGAGCAGCATCTGTCCGGTCGCGCGCGGCTGCAGGTTGAACGCGACGGACTCCCGCGACTGCGTGTGGGCGCTCTTCAGATACCCGAGCTCCACGAGCTGGTGCCGGCAGAAGCCTGGATAGCGGTCCGTGATGACGAGGTGCCCCTTGCGTGGCTGGATCGGGAGGCCGGGTGTCAACGCGGGCGCGGCCGCTCCCGCGGCGTTGACGACGGCGCCGGCGCCGATCACGCCGTCCCGCGTCCGGACCCCGTCCGGGCCGATCGATACGACCTCAACGCCCTCACGCCTGGAGGCGCCGCGCGCCGCCGCCCGCTCGAGCAGCCACCGCGCCGCGTTGACCGGATAGAGGACGCGGTCGCCCGGGACGCGCAGCGCCCCCGCCAGGCCGGGCCGCAGGTTGGGCTCCGCGGCAGCCAGGCCGGTCGCGTCGAGCTCCTCGACTGCGAGGCCCCGCTGCCGGTAGAAGGCGGCCTTCTTCGCCACATGCGCCAGCTCTTCGGAATCTGCCGCCACCCAGAGCGTGCCGGTCTGTTCGTCCTCGCAGGAGGAAGGCAATTCGTGCGCGCGCTCCGTCCACATCCGGCGCGAGAGCTCGGTCAGCGCGAACTGGGCGGCCGAGTCGTCCATGACGACGATGTGGCCCATCGCGGCCGCGGTCGCCCCGCTCCCCGCGAAGCGCGACTCCAGAACGAGGACCGAGAGGCCGGCCGCCGCGGCCTCCTCGGCGCACGCGGCGCCGACGATTCCGGCTCCGACGACCAGAACGTCAGGCGCCGGCATCGCCCCCGGCAGGGAGCCCCTGGCGGAAGGGATCGAGCGGATCGAAGTAGAGGGTGGCCCGGCCGGTGATGTAGGCGCGCCCCTGGATGCGCGGAACGAGGCGCCCTTCCCCTTCCTCGAGCCATCCGGTGAAGAGGCTCCCCGTGATGGACTCCTGACGGAAGCGCTGTCCGGGGGCGAGCTCCCCCCGCGCGTGGAGAGCGGCCATCCTCGCCGAAGTCCCGGTCCCGCAGGGCGACCGGTCGTAGGCGCCGCCCGGGCACATCACGTAGTTCCGGCTGTCCGCGTCAGGCCGCCGCGGGGGCCCATACAAAATGACGTGGTCCACGGCCGCGCCGCCGTCCCCCGTGACGCCCTGGTCCGCGAGCGCCCGCTGGATCGCGAGCGTCGCCGTCCGAAGCCGCTCCCGGTTGCGCGGCTCGACGCGCTCGACCTCGCCGCGGACGAGAAAGAACCAGTTGCCGCCGTAGGCCACGTCGCCGACCACGCGCCCGACGCCCGGGACCTCCACGGCCACGTCCTTCGCGTGACAGCGCGCCGGCACGTTCTCGATCGTGACGGCGCCGTCGAGTGACAGCTCCGCGCCCACGGTTCCGACCGGCGTGTCGATGCGCACCGCCCCCGGCGCGATGCGCCCGAGGTGCTCGAGCGTGCGCACTACGCCCATCGTGCCGTGGCCGCACATCCACAGAGGCCCGACGTTGTCGAAGAACACGACCCCCGCGACCGCGCCTCGGGAGACCGGAGGCGTCAGCAGCGCGCCGACCATGGCGTCGTGGCCGCGCGGCTCGAGGATCGCCCCGCGCCACAGCGGGCCGAAGCGGCGGTCGAGCTCCGTGCGGCGCTCGTCCATCGTCGCCGACCGGAGCTCCGGCCATCCGCCGACGACGACCCGCGTGGGCTCCCCTTCCGTGTGCGAGTCGACCACCTCGATCGACTCGGGAAAGTCCTTCACACGACGCCCTTCGTGAACGCGCCGTCGACGAGCCGCCAGATCCCGCGCGGGTTTCCGTCCCGCAACTCCTCGGGCAGGGCCGCCTGCGGAAAGTCCTGGTAGCAGACGGGGCGCGCGAAGCGGTGGATCGCCGCCGTGCCCACGGAGGTCTCGCGCGCGTCGGTCGTCGCGGGATAGGGACCGCCGTGGTGCATCGCGTGGCAGACCTCCACGCCCGTCGGAAACCCGTTGAAGACGAGGCGCCCGGCCTTCTGCCGCAGGATCGCGACGAGCTCGGAGAACTCGGCGAGGTCCTTCTCCGTGCCGTGGATCGTGGCCGTGAGGTGGCCGTGGAGGCCCCGCGCGAGCTGGAGCATCTCCTGCGGCGAGCCGCAGCGCACCGCGAGAGTTGCCGGGCCGAAAATCTCGGCGGAGAGCCTCGGGCTTTTCGCAAACGCCTTCGCGTCGGTCATCAGCAGGGCCGCCTGCGCCGCGGTCTCGGGATGTCCGCCGCCGCCCTGCGCGCGCGCGGCCACGGCGACCCCGGCGACGCGGGTGACTTCCACCACGTCCCGGTCGTAGGCCGCCTTGATCCCGGCGTGCGCCATCGTGCCCGCGGGCGCCGCGGCGAGGAGCTCCCCCGCGGCCTTCAGAAACGCGTTCGACGCCGGGGAGTCGAGCAGAATCGCGAGACCGGGGTTCGTGCAGAACTGCCCGGAGCCCAGCGTGACCGAGGCCGCAAAGCCCTTCGCGATCGCCCCGCCCTTCTCGGCCAGCGCTCCGGGCAGGAGGAAAAGGGGATTGGACGAGCCCATCTCCGCGTAGACCGGGATTGGCTCGGGCCGCATGGACGCCGCGTCGAAGAGTGTGCGCCCGGCGCGCAGGGACCCGGTGAACCCGGCCGCCCGGATCGCGGGATGCGTGACGAGCGTGATGCCGACCTCGGGCGAGGCGCCGTGGACCATCGCGAAGACGCCTTCGGGCATCCGCGCGTCGCGGGCCGCAGTGCGGATCGCCGCCGCGGCCAGCTCCGAGGTCCCCGGGTGGGCAGGATGGGCCTTGACCACGACCGGGCAACCCGCGGCGAGAGCCGAAACCGTGTCGCCGCCCGCGACCGAGAAGGCGAGCGGAAAATTCGACGCGCCGAAGACCGCCGTCGGTCCCAGGGCCACGAGCATGCGCCGCAGGTCCGGCCGCGGCTGCGGCTTTCGGTCGGGGAGCGCGCGGTCGATGCGGGCGCCGACCCAGGAGCCTTCCTCGATCAGCTCGGCGAACAGGAGGATCTGGCTGACCGTCCGCGCGCGCTCGCTCTCGAGGCGGCCGGCGGGGAACGCCGTCTCCGCGCCCGCCCGCTCGAGAAGCCGGTCTCCCAGGCCCACGATCTGCTGCGCGATCGCGCGCAGGAACTCCGCCCGCCGCGCGGCCGGCAGCGCGGAATAAGCCTCGAAGGCGCGCTCCGCCGCCCGCGCCGCCGCGTCGATCTCGCCGGCCGTTGCCTCGTAGAACTCGCCGTCCAGCCACTCTCCGGTCGCCGGATTCCGGGCCCGAAACGAGCCTCGCGTCACGACCGTGGTCATCGTTTCTCCGCCTTCGTGGCGTAGGCCCGCACCTGCTCCTCCAGAACGGAGAGAGGCACCGCGCCGCTGCCGAGGACCGCGTCGTGAAAGGCGCGGAGGTCGAATCGTTGCCCGAGCGCTCGCTCGGCTTCCTCCCGCAGAGCGCGGATCTTCAGCTCGCCCATCTTGTAGCAGAGGGCCTGACCGGGCCACGAGATGTAGCGGTCGACTTCTGTCTTCACCTCGTGAACGGAGAGCGCCGTGTTGGACTCCAGGTACTCCAGCGCCTCGGCCCGGGTCCAGCTCTTCGCGTGGATTCCCGTGTCGACCACCAGCCGGCAGGCGCGCCACATCTCGTAGGTCAGCCGGCCGAAGTCGCTGTACGGGTCCTGGTAGAAGCCGGCCTCGAGGCCCAGCCGCTCCGCGTAGAGCGCCCATCCCTCGACGAACGCGCCGACGCCCGAGAAACGGCGAAACGGCGGCAGCCCCGTCAGCTCTTGCTGGAGCGCGATCTGGAGATGGTGCCCGGGCACGGCCTCGTGCAGCGTGAGAGCCTCGAGCGTGTAGAGCGGCCGCTTGTCGAGCGCATAGGTGTTGACCCAGTACGTGCCGGCCCGCGTTCCGCCGACCGGCGCCTCCACGTAACGCCCGGCGGTGTACTTCGGCGCGAGGTACGCCGGCACCGGCTCGACGCCGTAGGGCAGCCGCGGGAGCTTTCCGAAGAGCGACGGCAGCTTGCCGTCCATCCGCTTGGCGATGGCGGACGCCTCCTTCAAAAGCTCCTCGGGCGTCCTGGCGTAGAAACGGGGGTCCGTCCGCAGCGTGTTCAGGAACGCGGCGAAGTTGCCCTGGAAGCCGGTCTTGCGGATCACCTGTTCCATCTCGCCGCGGATCCGCGCCACTTCTCTCTGCCCGATCGCGTGCACCTCGTCGGGCGTCACGTCGAGCGTCGTGAAGTGCTTCACGAGGTGCGCGTAGTACTCGCGCCCGCGCGGGAGGCTCGAGGCGGCGATCGAGCCGCGCGCTCCCGGGACGTACTCGCGCGCCATGAAATCCGCCAGCGCCCGATAGCCCGTTACGGCGCCGTCCAGGACCGCCCTGCGCCCGGCCGCCGCCATCCGCGCCCGGTCGGAGTCCGGCACGCTCGCCGGAAACTTGCGGAAGGGCTCGTAGAAGACGCTCTTCTCCGGCGTCGAGACGACGTGGGTCGTCATCGTGACGTCGATGCCCTCGAGCACGACCTTCGGCAGCGTGAACCCGCCTTTCAGGCCCTCCCGCATGAGGGCGATCTCCTGCCCGACCCACGCGGGAAAGGCGTTCAGGCGCGCGATGTAGTTCTCGTAGTCCTGAACCGTCCGGAGCGGCGTCCGGTTGGGGAGATCGGCGAAGTCCGTGTGAAAGCCGCTGTCCGCGTTGAGGGGGACGCGCCAGGTGCCGAACTCGTGCTCAGCGAGGGCGTCGAAGAGCTCGACCGAAAACATGTCGTAGCTGACCCGGTCCTCGGGAGACAAGCTCGCGCGGTCGATCTCCTTCAAGCGGACGAGCATGTCGCGGGCGAAAGCCGCGCGGCGCGAAAGATCCTCGCGCGTCATCGACGGGAGCCGGGCGTCGTAGCGGTGATCTCCGGCCGTCGTCGCGAAGAGAGGATCCTCCGCGAGGCGAAACTCCCACGCCTCCTCGAAGAGGGCCGAAAGCTTCGGTTGCGGCTCCGCGGCGCGGGAGGGCGCCGTCACGAGCAGAAGGACGGCCAGAACCAGGATGCGCACACTTGCCCTCCGGAGAGCGCGCATCGTAGCACCGTCGCCTCCGCTTACTCGGGATCTGCGGCCTCCGGCCGCACCGGCGATCGGCTCGCGCGGATGCGCGCTCGACCGCTCG
>JBKJWL010000104.1:0-3906 GCA_046716885.1 Thermoanaerobaculia bacterium
TACGGATCGAGCGAGGCCATGAAGGACTGGGGTCCGCCGTCCGCGTAGAGAATGTACATCCCGTCCGGCTGCGCCGAGTCCTCCGGCGTCGCGAACGACGTCGTCGAATCTCCCGCCGGCTGGGGCACGTGCGCCACCGTCGCGCCGTTTAGACCCGAGCCCGTATTGGCGTCGAGGACGTTGCCGACCACCAGGCCGCCCGGTCCCGCCAGGCACGCGGGATCTCCGAGGAAAAAGTCGTCGACCTGCCACCATCCCGAGTCGAGAGCGAAATAGAAGTGGAACCGGGCCCGGACGTCGGGCTGGCCCGCCGCGAGGCCCGTGATGTCGATCGTGTGACGGATCGGTCCTGGCTCGTTCACGCCGTCGAGCCGGAAGACGTTCGTCCAGGTCGAGCCGCCGTCGGTCGAGATGTCGACCTCGGCGATGTTGAAGGATCCCAAAGAGAACGACGAGTTGAACGCGACGGCCGTCGTCGTAAAGCCCGACATGTTCAACGAGGGTGTATGGAGCTCGCTGTCGTCGAAGTCCTCGCCGTTGCAGGCGCCGCTGGCCACCGCGAACGGCCCGGAGCCGCCGGTCAGGTTGCCGGAGCTGCTGCACGGGTCCTCCGACACGACGGACCAGGGCGTACCGGAGTTCGTGACCAGTGACCATCCCGGCGGTACGACGCCGGCGTCGAAGCTCTCGGAGAGGCCCGTCCGGTTGTAGCCGGGCGCGTCGCAGGTCGCGGGGTTGACGATCAGGGTCCAGTTCGCCAGGACGCCACCCCCTCCGGCGGGGGCCAGCGGCAGGAGGCCGCCACCCAGGGAATAGCCGCTCGAAACGGCCGTAACGGCGAACCGGAACGTGTTGCCCGTAACGAGCGGGATCGAGTATTGGCCCGTGACCGGGTCCGTGAACACCGTGAAGACCGGCGCGCCGGGCGCCGTGATGACGATCCGGGCGTAGAGCGGCCAGTCGCCGCCGGAGCCGTCCGTCACCGTGCCGCTGACGGTCTCCAACGGCGCCGTCGAGAGCACGAAGTCCTGCGTCGTGTCGCCTCCCACGGCGACGACGACGCCGGATTGCGCCTGGGGTGTGTATCCGTACTTGGCCGCCGTTAGGCTGTACGTGCCCGCAGGCAGGTCGAACTCGTAGTGGCCCGACGCATCCGTGTTGCTTCCCCCTCCTCCGATCGAGTCGGTCACACCGATGTGCACCCCGGCGAGCGGGTTGACCCCGTCGCTGACCGTGCCCTCCACGGTGCCGTAGCCGGGGGCGAAGCAGCTCGGAAACTTGAACGAGCCCACCCGCGTCTGCCAGTTGGAGATGCCCGGAATGCCGATGTACATCTGCGTGTACCAGAACGTGCAGTCGTCCACCGGGTCGACGTCCATCGTGCTGTAGTCGCCCCAACGCACGCCCTGGAATGAACCGGAGCCCGCGATCAGCTCCGTCTCCCCCTGCGTCAGCTCGTTCAAGGGATCGGTGGTGAGGCGCCCTGCGTAGCGGATGCCCGCGTGCGTCGACGTGTCGTCCGAGACGCTGTAGCCGACCGCGATGTTGCCATTGCCATCCATCGCGACCGAGCCCATCCACCGGTACACCCCGTCGTCGGGACCGAAGGTCGACTGCTGGTAAACGATGGGTTCGCCGTAGGGATCGCGAAACTCGTACCATCGGGGCAGGACGCGGCCGGCCTCGTCCTTGACGTCGTGATAGAGCACCAGGGACTCGTGCGTCCCGAAGTTCCGGTACGGCAGACGGTAGAGGATCCAGCCCAGGGACTCGATTCCCCCCCCTTCCGGCTGCGGCACCGGGTCGAAGAACGGCACCGGGTTGTAGTCGGCGATCGGAAAGTCGACCGGACCCGTGAAGGTTGAATTGGCCGGCGTCACGAAATCGGGATGCATTTTGTACATGTGGATGACGGCTTCGGGACCGGCGACGCCCGGCGCATCCACGCCGAGGAAGATCTCGTCCGGCGCGAACGCGGCGGTGCCGTCCGGGTTCAGGACGGTGCCGGGCGGGGGATTGGGGCCGTCGAGATCGGCCGGCAGCAGACCGTCGAAGGTCCCGTCGTTGAGGCTCACGAAGATCGCGGTAAAGGGCTGGCCGTTGAGCATAGCCGTCCGGTCGAACGCCGTGACCGTCATCGTAAAGCCGCCCTCTCCGCCGAACTCGCGGGCGGTCATGTAGTAGGCGTCGGGCCACATGGCGAACTTCGGATAATCGTTCAGGGCGTCGCCGTAGAGGTAGTCGTAGAGGTAGTAGGAGCCGAGCGGATCCGCGCTCGTCGAGACGGCCATGCACTGGTGGTTGCCGGTGGCGCCGAAGATCGCGGGAGCGAGCTGGGTCAGGATCCACCGGTCGGCGAACTGGTCGTACAACGCGAGGATGTCGCCGCCATTGACCGCGGCGCAGTCGCCGCCCAGGTCGGTGAACAGCGTGTTGCCGTTGAACGGCCCCGCCAGCGTGTTGCCGGACTTGTCGAAGACCTGGAACGCGAGGTTGACCCACTGAAACACGTGGTCCGGACCCACCGCAAAGGTCGTGTCCGCCGGCTGAACCCCGTTCACGTTGGGGACGCCCTCGAAGTTCTGGATCGGCGGCGGCATGGTGGCCCCGGCGCTCGACTGGAGCACCGGGTCCGGCCGCCGGGGCCCGTGGATGCGATACGCATCCGGTCCCTTTTCCATCTCGCCCTCCTCCAGAGGTCCCCCGGGAGGCGGTCCGGGCGGGCGGGCGATCTGCGAAAGCGGCCGCGACGTGACGTTGCGCAGGGAACGACGGGCCTCGATCGTGGGGATCTTCGTCCCGGGCTGGATGTCGAACTCGAGCCCGGACTCTCCGTGGGACCGCAACATCCCGTGCGCCCCTGCCGGAGTCCTGG
The DNA here is from genome assembly GCA_046716885.1 of Thermoanaerobaculia bacterium. Classification (GTDB taxonomy): domain Bacteria; phylum Acidobacteriota; class Thermoanaerobaculia; order UBA5066; family Gp7-AA6; genus DAHUXD01. Next base: position 2,876 of record JBKJWL010000104.1, read on the forward strand.
CGAAGGACGCGCGAGCGGCTGACGAGGAGCTGCCTGCGCTGGAGCAACTGAGGTTCGCGAGGAGTGCTCCCGCGGCCACCGAAACGATGAGCACGGACGAATTGGGTCGTTTCACGGCTCCTGCCTCCTGCCTGCCTCTCAACCTCATAAATGCGGAACGTGGAATGCCCGGACCAGAAACGCCGCCATCTGCTGATTCGCGATGCCCGCGCCCGGACAGAAGGCGTTGCCGCCGCAGCCGGCCGTGATCCCCTCAACGAACAGCTGCCCGATCCAATCCCCAAACGGCTCCGCGGGCGTGGCAGGACACGCCACGTCGTCGAACACGTGCGTCGTCCCGCACGGCGGCGGCTGGTAGCTCGTCCCGTGTATCCCCTTCAGAATGAACACCGCCGTCTGACCACGCGTGTGCACCGCGTCGGGACAGAAGTTTCCTCCCCCGCACCCCGCCGTGTACCCCTCGTCGAAAAACGACTGAATGTAGTCCGCGTTGTATTCCCCTGCCGAAACGTCGGCAAACGCCCCCGCGTACGGCGCCGGCACGAAGTCCTCCCCGTGCACCGCCCTCAGGATGAAACCCGCCATGTCCGCCCGCGTCACCAGATCGGCCGGACAGAACAAGAACGCCGGCGCATCGCAGCCCGGCATGATCCCCGCCCCGGCCGCCGCGTAGATGAATGCCTCAAAAATGTTGCTGTCCGCCACGTCCAGGAACCGCACCGTGAAGTCCACCGGCACCGCCGACACCGCGTAAGGAGTGTCTGTCGAAATCAGGAGCTGCCCCTGCCGCAGCCCCGGAGACAGTCCCGTCGAATCGAACGTGCAGACGACTGGAAGGCTCGCTCCGGCCGAGACCGTGCCCTCGGTGGGATTCTCGGACAGCCACGGGATCTCGTCGAAGGCGCACACGTCCGTTTCTTCGGTCTCGACTTCGTAGATCGTCTTCGTGACGCTGTCGATCAGCCAGAGGTGGCCGGCGCAGTCGATCTCCATGCCCGCTCCCCCGAAGGGCGGGAGGACCGGCGACCCGC
>JBKJWL010000105.1:0-2977 GCA_046716885.1 Thermoanaerobaculia bacterium
TCGCCGCACGAAGTGATCGCGCAGAATCTCGTCTACCAGCTGCCCGGCATGGACAAAGTCGCGGTCCGGGCGAACCTGCCCTACAAGAAGACGAACGCGGGCGAGCTCACGCTGGACGTCTACTACCCGCTGGACTACGCGCCGGGCACGGCGCGGCCGGCCGTCGTCTTCATCAACGGCGTCGGGGACCGTCCCGGCTCGAAGGTCAAGGACTGGAACGTCTACCGCCAGTGGGGTCGGCTGATCGCGGCGTCCGGTTGGATCGCGGTGAATTTCGAAGCGCGCGGGCCCGACGCGCAAGCCCGTGTCGACATCCGGGATCTCTTCCAATATCTGCGCGCCTCCGGCGCGCAGCTCGGCATCGATCCGCAACGCCTCGGCGCCTGGGTCTGCTCGGCGAACGTCTTCCCGGGGGTTCCCTATCTGATGGAAGAGTCTGACTCCGGCGTGCTCTGCGCGGTCGTCTACTACGGCTGGTCCGAGCCGGCGAAGTTTCGCCGCGATCTCCCGGTGCTCCTGGCGCGCGCGGGCCGCGACAGTCCGCGCCTGAACGAGGGCCTGGATCGCCTGTTCTCGCGGGCGGTCGGCGCCGGCGCTCCCTGGACGCTGGTCAGCCTTCCCGACTCCCACCACGCCTTCGACGTCGTCGACGAAACGGCCGCGAGCCGCCGGGTGGTGCGGCAGACCCTCGCCTTCTTCGGCGAATTCCTGTCGCCGCCTGCGGCGGGGCCGCCGCCCTCCGCGGCGCGGAAAGCCCTGGCGCACTGGTTCGGCAACGAGTTCCCGGAAGCCGCCTCGGCCTACGCCGCGTACGTGAAAACCCACCCGGATGACGCCGTCGCCTGGCTGCGGCTCGGCTTGAGCCAGGCGCACCTTCACGAAGCCTCCGATGCCGACGTGAGCCTGCAGAAAGCCTACGCGCTCGGGGCCAGAACCCCCGTCGACCTCTACAACATCGCGTGCGGTTACGCGCTCGCGGGAAGCAAGGACAAGGCGCTCGACTGGCTGGGCCGCGCCGTGGACGCCGGGTTTCAGGACCGGCGGCTCATGACGACCGACAGCGACCTCGAGAGCCTGCGCGGCGATCCGCGGTTCGACACGCTCGTGAAGCGCCTGCCTTAGATCGATCCGTGCAAATGTCGGGGCTCCTGGAGACGGCGCACATCTCGTGGGCGTACTCGGCGCGGAACGAGGCCGGGTAGAGCCGCAGAGGCACGCGAAACAACCCCATCAAGGGTTCTGTGGTGCGAAGCCGCTCGCCCGCGCGAGCCGGAGGATCTCCGCGAGCCGGCGCGTCTCCGCGAACGCCACGGTTGTCCCGAAGAGAGTGATCCGGTAGTACCTGCGGCGCTCGTCGTCCAGCTCCGGCGCCGGCCGGTCACGCTCGCGGACTTCAACGATCAGGCCCTGCTCGAGCATCCGCTGGATCGTCCGGTACAGCGTCCCCGCGGAGAGCTTCACGCCGCCGTGAGTCCGCGCGGCTACGTCCTGGAGAATCGCGTACCCGTGCCGGTGCTCCTCCGCGAGCGCCATGAGGATGTGAAGGGCGGCCGCCGGCAGCGGCAGCAACGAATCTACAGTGGGATCTTCGTCGGGCATAGGGTTCAATTATATCCAGTCTGGATATAATATGCTTGATTTGGTACTCATTTGTGATCCTCGCCACAGGTCTTTCTCACAACAAGAAATATGGTTAAATATCTGCGTATAATGTATTTAATCGCCTGAGGCTCCTGGCACCGGGTATTAGATATCTCCATATCGGTTATAGTTATACATCCATCACACATGGCCGGCAACGGCACTCATTGACGCGACCGCCCGCGGACGGGCCGAACTCGGGATGTGCCGACGGGGGATGACCGTCCGCGTCCGGTTCAAACGCGGGGAGTGTCGATGAACGGTTGGATTCGAGGCGTGCGGTTCAGTCTCGTTCTGGCGGCGGTCCTGGCGCTTCCGAGCCTCGTGCTCGCCCAGGAGAACCTGGATGAGGCGATTCCCAACTGGTCCGCTCCTGCCTTCTGGCAGCCTGGGCCCGCGACCGCTGCGCGCGCCGCCGAGCTCCACGCGAAGGCCGGCCAGGCACCCACCGTCGCCAGCACGCCGCTCCCCTTCGTGGCGCTGAGCCCGTGCCGCCTGGCGGATACCCGCCCGGAGAACGGATTTCCCCCTCCCTACGGTCCGCCGTCGATGTCGCCGGGCGCTCCGCGCGACTTCCCGATCGCGGGCAACTGCGGCGTCGCCGTCGGCGCTTCGGCGGTTTCGTTCAACTTCACGGTCGTCCGGACACTCGGGCTCGGCTATCTCGCCACGTATCCCGAGGGCGAGAGCTGGGGGGGGACGTCCACCCTGAACTACGTCGCTGGGCAAGTCGTCGCGAACAACGCGGTCGTGGCGCTCGGAGCGTCCGGCGGTCTGAGCGCCTTCGTCGCGGGGTCCCAGGCCGACCTGATCATCGACATCAACGGCTACTACGGCGGAACCCTCGTGTCCTCGGTCAACGGCTTGTCGGGCGACGTCACGCTCGCCGCCGGACAGAACGTCACGATCACGCCGTCGGGCAACCCGCTGACATTCGCTGCTTCTGGCGCGCAAGGGCCAACCGGACCGACAGGGCCGACGGGGCCCACAGGGCCCACGGGCACTACCGGACCCACAGGTGCCACCGGCTCAACAGGACCTGTGGGGCCCACAGGGCCCACCGGGCCCACAGGGCCCACAGGTCCAACAGGTACCACGGGCGCCACCGGCCCCACGGGTGCCACGGGCTCGACAGGTCCGCCAGGTTCAACAGGACCCCTGGGTCCCACGGGGCCTACCGGTCCCACCGGATCCCCTGGCCCGACCGGGCCTCAGGGGCTGATCTGGGAACAAGCGTGGCTCGTCGGCACCACCTACGATCTCAACGACGCAGTTTCTTTCGGCGGGTCGAGCTACATCAGCCTCGTCAATGGCAACCTCGGCAATCAGCCGGACA